>JAGGTB010000028.1 GCA_021163965.1 Hadesarchaea archaeon
AAGTGCTCCAGCCTTCTTTGCTCTCGCAATTCTCGTAGCAGGCCGGACTTGATCATCCACCGATTTCTCGGAACCTTAAAACTGCGCCCCATCTCCTCGAGCGCTTCCTCCACGCTACCGAAGCGCCTCGGTGGCGAGGATAAAGCCCGGCGCGCCGTTTCTCGCACCACCCACACGCCGAGCGGGGCCCAGTACTTGGAGGAAATCTCCCGTACGGCCAGCACAGACGCTCGCCTTCTGATTTTTGCTAGATACTCCAACACCGCAAGCCTCGTCGCATAGTATCCGCCGCCCAGAGGGGAATATTCCGATTTCGGCCACCGGCCCTCTCTGTCTGCCACTATCTGCGCTGATCCGCTTTCAACCCAAACGGAGCGAGGCAACCACATCTCGATGAGCTCGAAGGAGTAAGCCCCAGGAATCAAGAGGATCTCGAAGTGATTGCCCAAATACTCAGCGGAGAACAGGAGGATCTCGGAGAGCTCTTGGTGGTGAACCACCTCGGGGAGGATGTAGTTTCCAACGTTGGAGTCGACGGCGGTTATGGCCCACCGCGTGGGGACAAGCTTGCGGTCTTTCTTTATCCCCAGTAATCCGGCAGACAGCAATCTCGTCGCTTGATAGACGTCGATGCCACGGGTGTAAAGCTCCCAAAGGGCCTCAGAAGCCAGAGCATCGTAATCGGAAACCACGTACTCCACGTCTTTGTGAACGCTTGGATTCTCCGCGAGCTTGGCGTCCCTTATGATTCCGCTTGGACCCATAGGTGAGAGGACGCCATCGTAGTGTAACCTTAGCACCGGCGGTTTTTTGAGCCATACCTCTGTGTCGATGGGTTTTGATGACATCGCGAGTTCTTGGGTGAGGTCGAGCAACTTGTCTGGTCGTCTCGCGCTCCGGACTTCCACTCTGAAACTAGACCGCACCAGCTTGGAACGCAAAGCAATAATATCCTCGATGCTCTTGCCGTACCAACTCGCTGGGTCGTCTAGGACATGGCTTTCTTCTCCCCTCACTGGGGGGACCATGGGGCCGACTAAGACCTTGGGGTATCCCCATCTCCCGACGAAAACCGCTGGGGGACTGGCCCCAAATAGGGAGGTTCTATAAAGGTCGCGGGATAGTGGGCGCATGGCGTTAATCCTCAGTTGGATTGGGCAAGTTGGTCTGCCGCAGAGCATTCTGCCTCCGCGGCATTGTAGGCACAGCGATGGAGGTGGCATACACCTGAGATATCGGCAACGTGACTTTAGACCTTTTCCTGAGAACCATGACTTGCCCGCGAGTGGGGTGACTTTCGGGTTACAAAACCCAAATGGAACTTCAGCAAAAAATGCAAGAATGCCGAGGACTAACTTTTTTAAGCCTTAGGGTAGATTTAGTCCGGAGGTCAAAATTTGGGGAAGATCTTTGCGAGCAGGCTCCGCGGGCTGAGGGTTCTTACTGATAGGGGGCTACGCGTCGGCCAGATCCACGACATGCTTGTGGACGAGGCTAGCGGGAAGATACAGGCTGTCTTGGTGAGGCCTGAGTCGAAGGAGGTGGCTAAGAACCTCCCAACCGATGAAAGTGGGAACATTATGATCCCCTTCAATGCCGTCACGGCTATTAGAGACTTCGTAGTCGTAAACGAGCGAAGCTTGGCCGTGCAACAGCTTAAGGCCAGATGATCACCAGCCCAGCTGGAGCCTAGTTGCGAGTTCGCTAGGCAGATTAGCTTCTTTTATTTTCTCTACGGCGGTGCTGATGTCGTACTTAACCCGTCGGAACTTCACCCGTGGTTCTCCCTTAAGGTGAATTATGGCATAGCTTGCGCGGGGATCCCTGTCGCGCGGCTGGCCAACGCTTCCGGGGTTGAGCACCAGTTTTCCATAGACCATATGCTCCATAGGGAAATGCGTGTGTCCTAGGATCACTATGTCGGCGATCACATCGCGCACGATCTCAGAGAGTACCCTCTTGGGGGTCCCTGGAAAAACCGGCTCGGTGAGGTGACATCTGGGGCTCCCGTGAACGACGTATATCGATTTTCCTCCAGCTGAAAGTTTCTCTTCCTCCGGCAATTTTTTGAGGAACTTCCGATTTCTTTCCTCAAGGTTTTTCGCCGTCCAGAGCGCCGCCTCCGAGCCCACCGAACCAAGCCCGACCGTGTTTCGGGTTATCGAACTATAGTCGTGGTCTCCCTTGACGGCTAAAATTTTTTTCTCCCGGATTAGGTCGACCGTCTCGTTCGGTTGCCCTCCGTAGCCAACTAAATCCCCAGCACAAATTATTAGGTCGACGCGCGGCATGTCCTTCAATACCGCTCTCAGGGCGGGGAGGTTCGAATGGATGTCAGCCATCACACCAATTTTCATTTCAATCACCAGCCCCCACGGATCGCACAGACCCCCGAAACGGCGACCGCGCTCTCTTATCTGAGACGTCTCAGAAGAAGCTTGAACCTCTCGCCCTCGATGTTCCACTCCTTGGTGTAGCCTTCTTCTCCTACTTCCTCCACGCGGACGACTCTCAGTTCCTTTATCCTAACTTCGCGTTTCAGATATTCCTCCTGGGTCTTTAGAAGCCGAAGGTCCCTTTCGCTGTCGGTGCCGATCACTACATCCACGCGTTCTTCCATTTCCAAGTCCATATCCTTCCGCATCATTTGAAGTCTCCTCACGATTTCCCTGGCCAAGCGTTCCGCCATCAGCTCGTCGGTCAACGTCGTGTCCACTATCACTTCCCCAAACTCCGTATTCGCCACTACGTATTCCTCGGGGAATTGGTCGAGCTTCAGATCTTCCGCCTGAACTTGGATTTGTTGTCCCTCTATCTGGAGCCCCACGAAGCCCATACGTTCCACTTCCCCGCGAACGCTTTCGACTCTCATACGTCTTAGGACGTCCCTGATCCTAGGTGCGAGATTCCCGAACTTCCTAGATATCGAGTCGAGATTCACCTCACACACGGGGCGCAATTCCTCGTCTTTCTCCCCGGGGGCAAGTGCCCTGAGCTCCTTTGCGTTCAGTTGGTGTTTAAGTACGTGCTCCAGCCTCAGCACCGCTTTCTTCGCCCGCTCCGAGGATGCCCTAATAAAGACTCTGCGGACTGGCCACCTGAGCCTGAGCCCCGCCTTCTGACGTGCTGTTGCTCCTCCCTCGAAGAGCGCACGCACTATCTTCATATCTTCCTCAAGCTGCTTGTCTATCCATTTTTCATCAACTTCTGGCCACCGGTGGAGATGCACGCTCTCGGGTTCAGACGGGTCCGCCGCTCTTATTAGGCCTAGATACATTGCCTCCGTGATGTGCGGCATCACGGGGGCGAGGAGCCTAAGGAGGACGTGCAGGACCCGGTACAAAGCCGCGTAGGCCGCCTTTTTCTTCAGATTCTCACTCTCGATCCAAGTTCTAGGCCGCACGAGCTTCACGTACCACCTGCTTAGATCCTCCAGCACGAACGACTGGAGGGCGCGCGTCGCAACGTGTAAGTTCAGCCCCTCAAAGGCGGTCGTGACCTCTTTCGTCAGGGTATTTGCGCGGGAGATTATCCACCTATCCTCGGGCTCTAAGCTATCGCGAAGTTCCTCCAGACTGGCCGCGGTGGGGTCGAATTTGTCGAGGGACATGTAGGTTGTTGCAAACACGTAGACGTTCCACAGGACGTTGAGCATGCGGTTTACGACCTCCACTTCCTTCCAGTTGAACCTCAGGTCCTCCCACACTGGGTTCGCCGAGAGCAAGTAGAATCTCAGAACGTCGGCGCCGTATTTTTCCACGACTTCGAGCGGGTCGACGACGTTCCCGAGGGATTTCGACATCTTCCTACCCTCGGAATCCAGCGTAAACCCGTGCATTAGCACGCATCTGTAGGGAACCTCATCAAATGCTATTATCGACGTGACCTGTTGACCGTAGAACCACTTGGTCACCTGGTCCTCGCCCTCGGTGATGAAGTCACTTGGCCAAAGGCGCTCGAACCTGTCTCGTCTCATCGGATACCCTAGGCTCGCCCAGGAGCAGACCCCGGAGTCGAACCAAACGTCAAGCACATCCGGTATTCGCCTCATCTCGCCTCCACACTTCGGACAACGCAATTTGACCTTGTCAATATTTGGTCTGTGAAGGTCCTCCTCCGGAATCTCGCCGATAGCCAAGTCCGCTAGCTCTCTCCTACTGCCGATGACTACTTCGTGAGCACAGGTGCTACAAACCCATATCGGTAGCGGTATACCCCAGTATCTCTGTCTGGAGATGCACCAGTCCCCCGTGGACTCCACACCATTCTGGTAGCGCTCCGCTACCCAGCCCGGAACCCACTTCACGTTCGCGGAGTTCTTCTCCAGAATCCTGGGTTTGATTTTCGAGACCTGCAGGAACCACTGCTCTGTCGCGCGGAAAAGGAGGGGAGTCTTGCAACGCCAGCAGTGGGGGTAGGAGTGGTGGATGGTTCCCTCCTTCATGAGCACCCCTTTTGCCTTTAGATCCTCCAAAATCACACGATCTGCGTCCTTCACGAACATTCCCGAGTACTTTCCAGCCTCGGGGGTAAACCTCCCGTCTGGGCCTACGGGGCTAAAGACCGGCAGGTTGTAGGCTTTCCCGACCTCGAAGTCCTCCTCCCCATGTCCGGGAGCGGTGTGAACGCAACCGGTTCCTTCCTCCAGCGTCACGTGTTCACCGCAGATGATCCGGTGGTGATCTCTGAACTCCATTTGCTTGGGAACCTCCTGAAGCAATGGGTGCTCATAGCGGAGTCCCTCCAGCTCCTTTCCCTTCACTAGGTCAACTATTCGATAGTCGCGGATGTCCAGCTCCTCCATAACTCTCGAAACCAAGGCCTCCGCCATTATGTAGACATCGTCCCCGACCGCTACCTTCGCATAGTAGAACTCCGGGTGGACGCATACGGCAATGTTCGCTGGCAGAGTCCATGGAGTTGTCGTCCATATCAGGATGTACTCATTCGGCGATTGTTCAAGCTTGAATCTAGCATAAAGCGAGGGGTCGCTCACGTCGCGGTACTCGCCGCGGACTTCGTGCTCGGCCAGTGCGGTTTCGCAGCGCGGACACCACTGTATGACCCGGAGATCCTTCTGCATCAGTCCCCTCTCATGGGCCCGCTTCAGCGTCCACCAGACGGATTCAATGTAGTCATCGGTGAGGGTGAGGTAGGGCTTATCCCAATCCATCCAAACCCCCAATCGCTTGAACTGATTGGTCATCATCTCGACGTGGGTTAGGGCCCAGCGCTTGCACTCGCCGATGAAGCGGTCGATCCCTATCTCCTGCTCGATGTCCTTCTTCGTCCTGATCCCGAGGCTCTCCTCCACCTTGACCTCGATTGGTAGTCCGTGGCAGTCCCACCCCGGCTGACGGTGCACGTTAAAGCCGCACATGCTTTTGTACCGCAGGATCGCGTCCTTGATCACTTTGTTCCACGCCGTCCCTAGATGGATCGCACCGCTCGCATAAGGTGGGCCATCTAAGAAAAACCAGTCGGGGTCTTGGGAGTGAAGCTCCTTAACCTTTTCATAGGTCCCCTCAGCTTCCCACTTTCTCTGGATCTCCTCCTCGAATCGTCTGGCATCGTACTTTCTCGGCGCCTGTTCGATCATGTTGCTCTCACCAATGACTTTTACCTTACTTCAATTCCCGTAACCATATAAGAAAATAGTTGGAGTCTTAAGAGGTAATCTTATTTTTGCTCATTCCATGAGGTGGTGGGGAGACAAATGGCATGGGTCATCGCCCTCATAATTGGGGTGATAGTGGGTGCCCTTCTGACCTACGTCTGCTTGAGGGAGCGGATGGTAGTAGAGCTTCACCGATGGAAGGCCGAGTTCGAGGAACGAATCAGGAGAGATGTGCTCGAGCGAAGTAGGGCGGCGCTCAAGGGAAGGATTGGTGAGCAACTCACCCCCCTACTGCCCATGTTCAAGCACGAGCCCGCAGACGCGAGGTTCATAGGTTCCCCAGTAGATTACGTGATCTTCGACGGACACAGCGAAGGAGAGCCTAGGCGAGTAATCTTCGTGGACGTGAAAACGGGGAAGTCAGCCGCCCTGAGCCCTATCCAGCGAAAGCTCAAGCAAGTGATCGAGCAGAAACGGGTACAGTGGGAGACCATTCACATAGGCGCGCTGGATGGTGAGAGCTAGCGTCGCTGATGTTACATAATTTTTCGCGACCAAGGCCGAGGGCTTTTGGGGTCCGCATGGGAAGCCATAAATGTATTGGGCCCCGGCGGTAAAGTTAAACCCACGTTCCTCAAATTAGAAACAAGGTGGTGAGTTGGTCGCCCAGGAGATTTGGGTTGAAAAATACCGTCCGAAGAAGCTGGCCGACATCGTCGGACAAACGGAGATCACGGAACGTTTAAGGATCTTCGTCAAGGAAAAATCGCTACCACACCTTCTATTTGCTGGTCCCGCAGGGACGGGAAAAACCACAGCTGCCCTCTGCATAGCCCGCGAACTCTTCGGAGAAGGATGGCATCAAAATTTCTTGGAACTGAATGCGAGCGATGAGCGGGGGATTAACACCATCCGAACGAAAGTCAAGGATTACGCTAGAACTATGGCGATAGGCGACGTACCTTATAAAATAATTTACCTTGACGAGGCAGATGCGTTAACTCCAGAGGCACAACACGCCCTCCGCAGGACTATGGAGATGTACTCGCAGACGTGTAGGTTTATCCTAGGTTGCAACTACTCGAGCAAAATCATCGAACCCATCCAATCGCGGTGCGCCGTCTTCCGCTTCAGACGCTTAGGCAAGAAGGACATCGCCAACGTGCTCAAGAAAATAGCCAAGAGCGAAAACTTGAGGTTGACCGATGGGGCGATAGATGCGATAGTGTACATCTCAGAGGGGGATATGCGCAGGGCCATCAACATCCTCCAAGCTGCCTCCGCCACCGCGAAGGAGATCACGGAGAAGACGATATACGATGTGAGCGCCACGGCACATCCGGAGGAGGTCAAGGAGATGATAAAGCTCGCTCTAGATGGGAAGTTTGAAGAGGCTCGGGAGAGGCTCTTGAACCTCCTGATAGGTCGGGGACTCGCGGGGGATGATATCCTTATGCAGATCCACCGCCAGATACTTGACCTGGACCTTCCCGAGCTGGTGAAGGTAAAGCTCGTCGACCGGATGGGGGAGTTTGACTTTAGGCTCACGGAAGGGGCGAACGAGAGGATTCAGCTCGAGGCCGCGCTGGCTCATCTCACCTTGCTCGGAAGTAGGCTCAGGAGCTAGTCGCCGAGGATTTCTCACAAAAAGACGTCAGATTGAATCTGAAACTTTTAATCCGACGGCGAGAGATACTCATCTGGTCGGGATGCGCGGATTCCTCATAGACAGCGATTACGTAAAGGGGGGTGAATTCCCCCATGCGCGCTTGTTCGTGAAGAGGGGAAAAGAGGTAATTACTTGCATAGACCCAAATTTCAGACCCTACTTCTACGTGATTGCCGATAGACCATCGCGCGTGGCCAAGGCGATAAGTAAACTCGAAGTTGAGAAGGGTGGAAAAACCGTTAGGGCCAGATCGGTTGAAGTGGTGAAGCGCGCGTTGCTCGGCAAGGAGATCCAGGCTATTAAAGTAACTTTCGATCATCCAAATGATGTTGCCCCGCTGAGGCACGAGATCGGGGACTTCCACGAGGTCCAAGGGATATATGAGTTCGATATCCCGCTGGAGAGACGCTATCTCATAGATCATGGGCTAGTTCCGATGAGTGGGATCGAGATCCGGGGGGAGCCCCAAGACGGGAAAATCATCGTCCGAGAAGCCCCCGCTCACGTCGAGGTACCGGAGCCGGAACTGAATGTGATGAGCTTCGACATAGAGGTCTACAACCCTACTGGAAATCCGCGTCCAGAGAAAGATCCGATAATAATGATAAGTTTGGCAGATAACCGCGGGCTGAGAAAGGTCCTGACTTGGAAGGATTTCGGCTTGAATTTGGACTACGTCGAGGTGGTCAAAGACGAGCGCGAGATGCTTTGCCGCTTCATCCAGCTGGTGGAAAAGCGCGACGTAGACGTGTTGCTCGGCTACAATACCGACCTCTTCGATTTTCCCTACATTCGCGAAAGGGCTGGGAAGCTGGGAGTGAAGCTAAAGCTCGGGCGCGACGGCTCGGAAATTTCCGTCAAAAAGAGGAGGTTCGCCACTGTTACCAGAATCCCAGGCAGAGTCCACATTGACCTTTACGCTGCTGTGAACTTCCTTGCGACGATAGGTGCGATAAAGCTGATAAACTACACCTTGGAGAACGTTTACAAGCACGTAACTGGCAAGAAGAAACCAGACGTTGAGTTCTCGGACTTCTGTGAGGCTTGGGAGGGGGGAGGGGAGAAGGCCAAGAGATTACTCGAGTACTCGATGTCCGACGCCGACGCGACCTTGGAACTCGGGCTAGAATTCCTCCCCCTGCTTTTCGAACTCAGCCGGACGGTAAAGCAGTCCCTCTTTGACATCAGCAGGATGACCTCAGGGCAACTTGTGGAGTGGCTCTTGATCTATGAGGCCCACAAGAGGGGGGAGCTCGTTCCCCCGAGACCCGTCGGCGGGGAGTACTTGGAACGCCGAAAGGACACTTACGTGGGCGCATATGTCATGGAGCCTGTAAGGGGGCTTCATGAGAACCTCGTTGTGTTCGACTTCAGGTCGCTGTATCCCTCGATCATAGTAACCCACAACATTGATCCCTCCACCCTCAACTGCAGCTGTTGCAAGCCCGAGGAGGCCACGGAGGTTCCAGGTTTACCCCACCGCTTCTGCGCGAAGAAGAGGGGATTCATCCCCGCGATCCTCGAGCGACTCATCACCGACAGGGCGAAGCTAAAGGGAGAGATGAAAAAGCTCGACGAGGGGAGCAGAGAGTACCGCTCGATCTACAACCGGCAGTGGGCGCTTAAAATTATCGCGAACTCTTTCTACGGGATGTTAGGATATCCGCGAGCACGGTGGTACTCTAAGAAGTGCGCTGAGTCCGTTACGAGCTTCGGCAGGCGCTACATCAAGGACACGATCGAGATGGCGAGGAGGGAGGGCTTTGAGGTAGTTTACTCTGACACCGACAGTCTCTACTGCAAGCTCAACGGGAAGACCCGCGAGGATGCCCTTAGGTTCCTCGATCGAGTAAACGAAGCAATGCCCGGAGTAATAGAGCTAGAACTCGAGGATTTCTACAAGCGCGGTATTTTCGTCAGTAAGAAGCGCTATGCGGTGATAGACGATAGAAATAAAATTCTCGTGAAAGGACTGGAGTTCGTACGCAGGGATTGGGCGACCATTGCAAAGAAGACCCAAGAGGCGGTGTTGGAAGCGATCCTGCGAGATGGGTCCCCAGAGAAGGCTGCGAGGATCGTGCGGAGTGTTACGAAAAGTATTATCGAGGGAAAAGTCGATCTGGAAGATCTAGTTATCTACACCCAGCTGAAGAAGTCCATTGGTGACTATCTGTCCATCGGCCCTCATGTCGCCGTCGCCAAGCGGCTGAGGGAGATGGGAAGAGTAGTGGAACCGGGGATGCTCGTCGCCTATGTAGTCGTCAAGGGGTCCGGGAGCGTGAGCGACCGCGCGGTTCCTGTGGAGGAACTCAGAGGAAAGGATTACGATGCGGGATACTACATAGGACATCAGGTCTTGCCTGCGGTGATGAGGATTATGGAGGTTCTCGGTTACGGGGAAGACGACTTACGGTACGGGCGGGCGAAACAGACGAAGCTCGGAAAGTTTATATGAGGATGGGAGATATCGGTTTGACCCAGAGCGCGTTCATGCTAAGACTTCGCTATTTTCAGGGGATTCTCAATCAGTTCTCGGACTAGGAGGCGCGCGCGTCTATCGATAGAATTAAATTGGCATTTTCTAAACAACTTTCGTCGATTTGCATGCTGAGCGAGAAGGAACTCGAAATCTACAGAAGGGTTGGGAGGATTGCGGCGGAGGTTCGAGAGGAAGTACGCCGGATGGTGAAACCGGGTGAACTACTCCTGAATATCGCCGAAACCGCCGAGGAGCTCATCAGGAGTAAGGGGGCACAGCCGGCATTCCCCTGCAACGTCTCTGTCAATGCAGTTGCCGCCCACTACAGTCCCCCAGCCGACGATAAGAGCAGAATCCAAGAAGGGGACGTAGTAAAAGTTGATATTGGCGCTCACATCGATGGATACATAGCGGATACCGCCTTTACCGTCGCGGTGGGGGGTAAGAACCAGGAGATAGCGGAGGCTGTTGAGCAAGTACTGGAAAAAGCCATTGGCATGGTGAAGCCCGGCGTTAATGTCGGAGAGATCGGCGCCACAATTGAAGAGGCCGCAAAGGTTGCAGGATTCAGGCCAATTGAAAATCTAACGGGTCATGAACTAGCTAGGTGGGACCTCCATGCGGGAATCACAATTCCAAATGTCAAAGAGGAGTCCGAGCAGACGGTCAAGGAGGGAGACGTTTTGGCGCTCGAGCCGTTTATAACGAACGGTGCAGGGGAAGTGGAGGACCAGCCGGAAACCTACATCTTCAGGTTCATCGGAGTTAGGCCCGTACAGAGGCGCATGTCCCTAAAAGTGCTTCAAGATATCAGCAGGCTATATCGAAGTCTTCCTTTCGCCGAGCGCTGGTTGGCCAAAAGGATGTCGAGGATTAGGTTGCAACTTACCTTGCGGGATCTTATAAACGCTGGAGCGATTCGCCCCTACCACGTCCTGAAGGAGAGAGAAGACGGTTTGGTGGCGCAAGCCGAGCACACGTTGATAGTGACGAAAGATGGTTGCGAGGTAACGACTCGATAACGAACACTATTTTTTCCGAGCCAGGATCATCGCGTGGTCCTTTGCATAGGGTTCGAGAATCCGGGAATCCACTATCTCGAGTTCCCGCTCGAGCTTCCCTATTTCATCTCTGAAGATCTCACGTGGCTCCTTCGTGACATCGATGCTCCTAGCTTTAAGAGCGAGAAACGCATACCCTTTGTTCTTTAGGAAAATGCGCGCGTTCTCAAGCAAAATGTTTGTCTGCTCCGGTTGGGCAACATCCTGGTATATGACATCCACCTGCTCGACTATCATGTGGTACTGATTTGGCCGGGATGCATCGGCCAAGATCGGGATCATGTTCTGTCTCCTCTCGCACACGGCCAAAAGATCCCGCATCGGGCGGGGGGAAATCTCCACACAGTAGATAGTACCCTCTCGGCCCACTATATCTGAGATGTGGCTGGCGGTGGTTCCGCTCGCCGCCCCCAAGTACAGAACTCTTGATCCCCCGGCGATCGGTATCGGACTAAGACCCCGCAAAATGGCAGCAGCGAGTTTACTGCGATATGGGTCCCAGATGCGGTATTCGATCCCCTCCGCGCTGACTACTTGCTCACCGTATACCTTCGTCCCCGGAGAGAAGTTCACAGTCGCCAGCCTGTTCAGGCCCCTTTCTAATTCGACCCAGTAAATATGCTCAAACTTTTCATGCGCGCGTATCCTCATTTTGCCTCTCTCCTTTTGCTCTCCTCTCTATGTTTGCTATCCTAGAGTCAAGTTCAGCCCTTAACCTGTCGCCGACGAACTCCCCGGACATGGCATCCACCCGCGCGGCTATCGAAAGCTTCCCGGCGAGAGCCCTAGCTATCTTTCCGCGCAACTTTTTTGGCGACCTGTGTATCTTGGGGTACTGGTAGATAACTCCGTGCTTTGGCGGCTTCCCCCGCTTATGCAGAGCCCTAAACAGAGCTTTTTCAGCCCCGAGAACCTGAATTGTGCTTGCCGGCATCCTTGCTAATTCTTTGAGTCCACCGGCTATGGAGACGAGTCTAGCTCCTATTGAACTTCCAACCACCGCCCTAATGTTTGGAGCTACCTGGGCCATTAACTCGTCCACGTATCTGGACACCCTCTCTCTAGCCTCGCACAACTTCCTAATCCCCTCGACGCAATCCCGCACGACCTGGATATCCATCTGATCGAAGTCCGCACCTACCGAATCCCGGGATGCTTGGGTAATCGTCTCTGCATCCTTCTCAGACAGCTTGGTCACCCTCATGACCGCCTCTTTGGAAAAATTCTCCCGTGCCCCGAGCTCGGAGACCAATTTGAAGTAGTCTTTGTGGTCTGGAACTAACCTATCCAACTCCGGGAAGTGAACGGAATACCACTCCCGAAGCTTCCCGTAAAGGGCATTAGCGGTCCTGTCGAGTTCGTCCATTGTGTCGATTGCCTGGATCACTATTCTGTCTCTTTCCTCCGCGGCCCTGCGCAACTCCTCGCGGGTCAGGAGGATGTTCACGCGCCTGATAATTTCATCTACGTCTCGAACCTTCATACGAGGTGCCATCTCCCGCAGGGACCCCCTGAGGATTTCCCCCGCCCTGTTTGGTAGCTTTACCTCAAATTTCGCTTCTGGGAACTCCTCTCTAAGCCTTGCCACGAGCCCTTGTGATTCTATTGAAAATCTCCTGTGTCCTCGATCTATCAACTTCGTGAGGAGCTCGAGGTGCTCGCTTGTGGGCTCCCCTCTTCTGATCAGCAACAGTTTGGCGAATATGCTCTCGGCGTCCCTCGGGAAAGCCTCAGAGCCGATTAATTTTCCATCCTCGCTAAACGCGAAAACTCCTAAGATGCATTCGCCGATGTGGATCGTCATCCAATCCCTCCTGAAAGCAATTATTGTCGCGAAGGGTTAAAGGGCTACGCATGTCCCGTGATACATTTAGATCACCAGCCAAGGGTTTCCCACCCTTACTTTCTCGAGCCCCTCCTTTCTACACACATCTAGGAATCTTTCGACATCTCTCTTCTTCACGTATGGCATGTCCTTCATGTAATACAAAGGATGAAACGCGAGCAATGAGTACGGGATTGATGGATCCACGCTCGCAATGAAAGAGGCAATGCCGCGAATTTCCTCCTCATCCACATAACCGGGGACAAGAAGCGTGCTCGCTCTGGCGAACGGGACCTCAGGGCGCTCCTGCTGACGCCTTCCAATGAGCTTGAAATTCTCGAACGCGACGCGGTGATCGACTCCCGAGAGGGCGTACAGTATTTCGGAGGACCAACATTTCAGGTCAGCTTTTATCCCGCCACCGCTCTCCATCGAAAGCTCCGCGAACTTCTTCAAGCTCCAGCGATCCATGCTCAGATTAGTCTCCATGCATACTCTGAGGAGCCTTCCTTCCCGCTCCGCCCTCTCCCTCGCGATTTTCGCCGATCTTATCACGAAGGGCATCTGGCTCGCCGGATCTCCTCCGAAATAGCATATGCAGCTCACGTTCTCGGTGGCTTTCGATGCCAATTCCTCGGCGCTCATCGTCGGCGCTCCTTTGACTGTAAGTTCCCTGAAACTGAAGTTCTGGCAGTAAAGACAGTTGTAGGTGCAACTGCCTATGAAGACTGATAGGTTGTTGAAACCTATGTCGCCGCGGGGGGAGTAGCACCACTTCGGATATCCTGCACCGCTTGATCCGGCACAACACCACGCTGGGACGCAGTTGGTCGGGATCGGATCGTAGTACCAGCTTAAGAGCCCCCGCTCCGGGGTCCCGAACTCTCTGACGAGCTTTCCCCCAACGTTTTTGACCACACCGCAGAGCCCCCTTCCGCCCTCGGGTATTCGGCAGTTGTTGCCACACATGCTGCAACGGACGCCGTTTGGATTCCTCGGGGCGGTCCTAGGCAGACCGTAGCGCTCCCTGATCTCTGCGTGGGCAGCGTCTATGAAGGGCTTGGCTTCTTCGAACCTTTCGCGGATGCATTCGGCGCAAACCCTAAGGGTGGCGGAGATGTCTGCGGAGCTTCTCCCACAGACTTCACATGTTACCTCTGTCCCTAACGGAGAGCTGCTGATGTGCATGCAACCATATTCTGAATAACAAGACAGGACATTAGGCTTTAGTTGCTTCTGAAAATGGGAAACCCGAAAGGATAATTTATCACAATAGAATTACCAAAGGGGTGCTCGATTGGGAAGAATTCTCGAAATAAAGGTTGTTCCGAATTCCCGAGTCGAGAAGGTAATTAAGGAAGAGCCGATAATAGTGAAAGTGAGGGATCCCCCGGAAAAAGGAAAAGCGAACAAAGCCGTCATTAAGCTACTGTCAAAGTATTTCGGCTCCAAGGTGAGGCTCATCGCGGGGAAAAGGTGCAGGAAGAAACTCGTAGAAATTGTCGAATGATGGATCCTCGGTAGAGGTGACCTCCTCCCCACGCTTTCGCACGGGGCTTCCGACTTTTCCTTCCGTTACCCCCACATCGCCTCGCTTCGGGGAACGTTTTGCCGGAAGCCTCTGGGAGCTTCCTGCTTCATCCACCGGACTCGATCCCCGACGCGCGGGTCATCGGTTTCTCACAGGCGTTCGGTTCGGGGTGGCCGAAGAAATCGGCATGGAGGGAAATATACGGTTTTCGGCCCTCATCCCCGCCCTCACGGAAGGGGACTCCCCGCCGACAAAGTTAAAAACTATGGGGTAATCTAAACATTGACTATAAAGTTCAGTTGGTGTTAACATGCAGCGCAGAACCGAAGAAATCTTTGCAAAATGCGGAACTGAGCGGTTGAAGCGCAGTTTTGCCAAGGTGGAAAAGGGCGGCGTGATAATGGACGTCACTACCCCCGAAGAAGCCAGAATTGCGGAGGAAGCGGGAGCCGTCGCCGTTATGGCCCTACATGCCGTGCCAGCTGACATCAGAAAGGCCGGCGGAGTCGCGAGAATGGCCGACCCAGCGAAGATCAAGGAGATAATGGACGCGGTCACCATCCCCGTCATGGCGAAGTGTAGGATCGGGCACTTTGCGGAGGCCCAAATCCTCGAGGAGCTGGGAGTCGACATGGTCGATGAATCTGAGGTCCTGACCCCAGCGGATAGGGAATTCCACGTAGACAAGCACAAGTTCAGGGTTCCATTCGTGTGTGGCGCTAGGGATCTGGGCGAGGCACTCAGACGTATCAATGAGGGGGCTGCAATGATACGAACAAAAGGTGAGGCTGGCACCGGAAATATCGTGGAGGCCGTGAAGCACATTAGGTTAACCCTCAAGCAGATTAGGGAACTCCAAGATCTCGGGAAGAGGGGGCTCGAGGAGAAGGCCCGGGAGTACAGGGTTCCGGTGGAACTCGTCGAGGAGGTGGCGAGACTCCAGAGGCTTCCTGTAATCTGGTTCTGCGCCGGTGGGATAGCTACTCCGGCAGACAGTGCTTTGGTGATGCAATTCGGCGTGGATGGGGTATTTGTGGGGTCCGGGATTTTCAAATCTGAGGATCCTCCAAGGATGGCGAGGGCAATTGTGGAAGCCACTAGACACTACGATGATCCCAAGGTGCTGCTCGAGGTAAGCAAGAACCTACCGGAGCCCATGCGCGGGATAGATGTAGACTCCCTCAGGCCCGAGGAGCGAATGCAGACGCGAGGCGTGTAGTTAGTCATTGGAAACTGGGGCTTGCAAAAAACACATAGAAAGTACCAGTCGCGAGGTTTATAGACGTAAAGGTGACAGCAGTATTCCTATTCGGATCGGTCGGACATGAGGGAATGCGTGAGTACTTCTTGTAGCTGTGTCAGAAGTCGAAAGGGGTTCAGGCTGGGGGGGAACAATAGGTATTTGACTTTCTCTCCAAGCTTTCTATTAATGAAGTTTCGTGAAATCGCCGAACTGTGCGAGAAGCTCGAGAAAACTGGAAAGCGCAATAAGATGGTCGAGCTGTGTGCGGACTTCTTGAAGCGGTTGAATCCGAGTGAGATAGGGTCGGTAGTTTGCATACTTCTAGGGAGACCCTTTCCCCGCGGAAGCTGGGAGAAGTTGGAAATCAACTGGATGATCCTCCGCGACCCAATCCTTCGCGTCATTAAGGCAAGGCCCGAGGATATGGAAACGGCCATCGGGAAGACGGGAGACCTCGGGGCGGCGACCTATCTGCTCTTCAAGTCTAGGCAGAAGCCTCAGCGGCTGTTTATCGAATCCCCTCTTGAGATACTCGAGGTTCGCGATATCTTCCTAAAGATAGCAAGAGTGAAAGGACCAAGGGCGAGGGAGAGGAAAGAGAGGTTTCTGGAGGGCCTCTTTGCTCGTAGCGGACCGCTTGAGGCCAAGTACCTAGTGAAAATAATCACCGGAGAGATGCGTACGGGTTTCCGGGAGGGGCTAATGAGGCTCGCTATTGCCAAGGCCTTTGGTCTACCTGAGGAAGCTGTCATGCGCGCATGCATGTTCGCTGGGGACATCTCCCGCGTTGCAGAGATCGCGGCAAAAAGGGGAGAAGCTGGAATTCGATCTTTGAAGCCGTTCCCCTTTAGGCCCATCCAGCCGATGCTCGCCAAAGTAGCGGAAAGCGTGGAGGAGGCGATAAATCTCCACGAGGGGACGACTGCTCTAGAGTACAAGCTGGACGGAGCAAGAGTCCAAGTTCACAAGTCGGGAGGTAAAGTCAGGATTTTCAGTCGTAACTTGACGGATGTGACGGGAAGCATGCCCGAGATATCGAACCAGATTTCGCGGGAGCTTGCCGGGAGGAGGGCGATCGCTGAGGGGGAGGTCATCGCGGTCGGGAGAGACGGGTTCCCGTTGCCTTTTCAATACCTCTTACAACGCTTCAGGCGAGAGCGTAAGATCCGCGAGATGATGCGCGAAGTCCCGCTTGAACTCCAGCTCTTCGATCTCCTTTACTTAAATGGGAGGTCCCTAGTGGATCTCCCGTATACCCAACGAAGAGGTTTACTCGAGGAGATCGCTGGAGGGGTGAAACTTACCGAACAACTCATCGTACACGACCCTCAGGGGGGAGAAAGGTTCCTCAATCAAGCCATCCGAGGCGGGCACGAGGGGGTCATCGCGAAGAAGCCCGATAGTCCGTACATCCCCGGAGCGAGGGAGAACGCATGGCTGAAGATCAAACCTACACTAGAGCCACTTGACCTCGTGATAGTAGGAGCGGAGTTTGGGTATGGGAGGCGACACAAGTGGCTTTCAGACTATTACTTGGCGGCGAGGGATGAAAAGACAGGTAAGTACGAGATCGTTGGGAAGACCTTCAAGGGACTAACGGACGCCGAGCTTCAGGAGATGACGGACAAGCTGAAGGAGCTGGGGGTGAGACGAGAAGGGAGGCGGGTCTGGGTTCAACCCAGCATCGTCGTCGAGGTCGCCTATAACGAAATCCAAAGGAGTTCAAAATATCCCTGTGGGATGGCCCTTCGGTTTGCGAGGATAACCAGAATCCGCAACGACAAAAGCCCACAGGATGCCGATACCGTCGAGAGGGTTGGGGAAATCTATGCAAAACAGGCGAAGAGGAGGGTTCGCAACCGATGATGTCCCAGACAAAGTCGCATGGAGGAGAATAAATTTGAACACGGGAAATTTTGCTATTGTGGATATGGGTATCCATTAAAAAAACACTCCAGTAGCCCCACTTCCAGATTAGAAATCTTGAGAATCCTTCCAACCACCAGTTAAAGATTGGCGGAATCTTTCTTTTAACAGGTTTAGAGGAAACCCACGACAATGTCCATGTTACTCTAAACAGCAAAGGAGTTTAACGTCGCGAGGAACTTTGTTTTTTTATCTTACCCAAAAGTCTTGGTGAATTTATCTTCCACCAGAGTTTAAGTACTTGGGTTATCATGTCGATTGAATCCCTAAGTAAATTCACCTTTGTTTCGCCTGTATGTCTCCACTCAACAGGGAATTCCTTTATCGTGTAACCTCTTTTGGACGCTCTGACCAAAAGTTCCGTGTCCCAAAACCAGTGATCAGCCTTCACATCATCAAGAACCGAGAGGAGCGCGCTTCTACGAAAAGATTTGAATCCGCACTGATGATCTCTGATTCCAGTTCTGAAGAAGAGCCTCACCATAAGGTTGTACACACTGGAGGCAATTGCTCTGGAAATCGTCCTCTCGGCTTTACTTTCGGGAAGCATCCTAGAACCCATAGCAAAGTCGTAACCATCCCTTATCGTTTGTATGAGTTCCTTTAGGTGCTTTATGTCAGTCGCCAGATCAACATCCATAAAGGCTATGATTCTTCCTTTACACTTCTTTGATGCTCTCTTGATTGCTCCCCCTTTTCCGAGCCGTTTGTCACTATGAAAGTGCCTGACGGATGAATACTTCTCTGAGAGTCTAGACGCAATTTTATCTGTTCCATCAGTGCTTCCGTCTTCAGCAATTATTATTTCGTAGGAGCGCGTGATATTCTTAAGGGCCTCAATTGCTCTCCTCACGGCCCATTCTATTTTTTCAGCCTCATTGTGCGCGGGAAAAATCAGGGAGACTTCCACCCCCCTGCTGTTTTCATCCATTTGTACACCCCTAGAATATCCAGCTGTTGAACCACCTCAAGTTCTCTCTCCACCCTGCGGAAACTGGGACTCCAGATATAACTGGGTAAAACAACGAGAAAAGGACTACCACCACGGCAAGGTACGCCAACACGATTAGTTTCCCATGTTTCTTTCTCCAAAGCTTGTTCAGGAAATAGGTGATAGCTAGGATTAGGATGGGAACATTGGGATAAAAGTGGTACAGGAAGACGCATCTCGAGATGAGCACATATGGGAGCCACTGAAAAAGAAAGATGACGGTGATGAATAAGCAGGCGAAATCCACCTTCGCGTTTTTGCCCGTGACAGAGACCCCACGCTTTGATAGGGCACCTGTGCCAACCAGAGAATGTGAGAGACTTGGTTTTGCGCTTATTATTTTTAGGGTAATGAGTGCAGTGATGGAAAATATGCAAAGTGTGCCGACCCACCAGATGGCGGGGTTCCCCATGCAGGTTATGGTTGAGACCATCCCGTCGGGGAGGTATGAGACAAACAGCCACACTGGCGTTTTGATCAGAGGCCAACTCCACCATGGTGAGGCAAAGGGATGGGTAGCTTTCAACGTGGAGTGATAACTATACATAGACCACTGCATGTTATAGACATCCCCTAGCGAATGACCGACCATCATGTAGGGGACAAAGGTCAACAGGTAGATAACCGCAGCGATTCCGATGAAGGCGACCAACTGTGAAAAAGGGCCTTGAAGAAACGCTCTACTCCGCCGAATTCCTCTATTGGTTGGCGAAAGCTTCCCCCAGCTAAGCAGGGCGAAGAGGAAGAGTTCCCCCAAGAACCCAAAGAGAACTATCCACTTCGTCGAGAAGCCCAACGCGAAAAACAGGACTGCCAAAAACAGAAAGTGGGTGGAAGATTTCTTCTGCAATAGTCCCTGAAAATAGGTGAAGAAGAGGAGGTGTGAGGTGAGCAAAAAGAAGGCGACGAATGTATCGGTCGTTCCTATTCTTCCCATGGTAAAATGCATAAACTCAAAAACCAAAAGGAAAGAGGCAATGAAAGCGGCAACTCGAGTTCCAAACATCCTCTTACCAAAAATATACATCACTGGTATCATGAGGGTGGCAAATATCACTCCCATGATCCGCCAGCCGAAGGGACTGTAACCGAAAGTCAAAATCCCTGTGGCGATGATAAGCTTGCCCAGTGGAGGGTGGACACATTCGTATGGTTCCTCAAGATTTACGTACTCCTCTGCTGTTCTCACGAAGTAAATTTCATCGAAGTATGTTTGGGACATATACGTCGGGGGGTACTCGATCTTCTCCTGCTCATCGATCAGGTTCCTTATGGCCTCGTCATCACCATCCACGCTGACAATATTTTCAATTGAAATTTTCCTGCCATTCTCCCCCATTACCACTATCTCGGCTATTTTACCAACTGGATGTTCGAAAACAAATTTTAGGTATTGAGTTTCACGATGAATACTGATTTCTTTCCAGCAGTAATAATCCTCGTGGGAACTTGAAGTGGCGACATCTATTTTTCCTGTCCAATTGCTAGGAGAGCCGCTATATACCTCAAATTTGCTCGCTGCATTCACTTTCTTAAGCAAAACATTGATCGAGCTAACTTTTTCAATATTCCCTAAGTCAAGGTAGAAGCTTTCACCTCCAGAAGCTTGCCAACTGGTTGTTGGGACATTTCTCATACCTAGATCCGAAACAGCCACCGCAAAGAAGACAAGAGACAGTACAGCTATAATTATCATATCGCGTCTTGTAATCTGCATTTTGGCCTCACGAATCTTCAATGTGGATCCCAATCTAAAGCGTATGGTTCTAGATTAATAAAGAACTGGAGGGCATTTTCTTCATCTTATTGGGAGTCATCTTCATCTTATTAGTAGTCACACTTATTGTTGCAGGAGCTGGGCAACTGTTGATGCAGTTTCAACTCTTGGATTATGATTCATTTGTTGATATTTCTTATTTCTTTTTTGAGGAGGAGGGCCTCGAAGATAGGGAAGTCCCTCAAGTGAGTGAACGGTGAGTTTATTTTGTCCCATCCTCTGGTAAAAAGTTGAGTTTACTCTAATAAAGCAGCTCCCCTGCGAGGGTAAGCCGCCCCGAAGGGTTACAACAATCGAAGTTTATCCGCCTCGCTGCGCGACGATAAGTGTGACTCCCAGCAGAATAAAGAAGATACCTATCCAGTTAGTTATGTGTACTTTCTCGCCGAGGAATGTTCCTGCGAATAGTGTTGCCCAGATGTAGGATGTAGCAATTACGGGATAGAGCACCGACAGCGGACCCTTGCTCAAAGCGTAAATGTAGAGAACAGTAGATATAGCATATATCGCGAGCCCGATGAGCAGATGGTGATTTGTGAGCAGCGCCTTAATATCAAACTCGAGAATATTCGCCCCCAGTTTAAATTCCAGTTGCCCAACGCCCCCCATAAAAGCGGCCAGCGCGGTTAGTAAGATGATTTTCCAATCCATCCATAAACCCTTCTGCCCCTCTGCATTAAAGCTCTACCGGCTGTTCAATTCTCATCGGTAAAAACCTTGCGTTTGTGCAAAGAAAACTCTCTAAGTAACCACTTAGCTTTATTAAGTTGCCGATTGTTTGAGCCAGGTTTCTAGGAAGTCTATGAAGTCTTGCTTCTTGAGTTTTGCATTCCTCCGGCATGCTCCCCAGAATATCGTGTTTCTTTGCGCCGTTCAGAGATCGATGACAACGATGATCTTCCTGAGCACTACGTAGGGTTGCAAAGCCTTCAGCTCCGTTGTTTGTGCTCTTGACCTCCGGATATCAAGCGAAAGTGAACCACTCTCCCCCAGGCTTGGTTTTAGGAGGTACCTCTGCCAACCGCCCTGTAGCTCTAGAGGACGCTACCAAGCTCGACAGAGATAGCAAATGTGCCTATGCTTAACGTCTAGTCCCAATTGCCGACCTGGGTCATATCCCAAGGACCGGACAGAATTTCCAGACAGAAGAGGCGAAGAAGCCTATGACCAAACGATTCACTGTTTAGCGTAGCGTCGCCATCGTAGTTTAGATATGCATCAGTTGATATCCACGCATCGATGTCGGATTCCGGTCTTTTCTAGATCTTATGGAGACCTCCCTTTTGCATTAAAAATCGGGGCAACGAGCAATTTTTAAACAGCTTTTAGCCCCTTTTTAACTTAAGGTGTTCTCTTGCACCCCTCTAAGGACATCGTATGTGCAAGGGGCGACGAGCTGTCTGGGCGGAGGATCGCCCTGTGCATCACGGGAAGTGTTGCGGCGGTCAAGTGCCCAGAGCTCGCGAGGGAGCTAATGCGTCACGGGGCTGAGGTCAGGACGGTGATGTCCCGTAGCGCGAGCGAGCTCATATCCCCTCGGCTGATGCACTGGGCGACCGGGGAGGAGGTAGTGACCGAGCTGACCGGCCGAATCGAGCACGTGGATCTGGCTCAGTGGGCGGATCTAGTTCTCGTGGCTCCCGCTACGGCGAATACCTTGAGTAAAATAGCGAACGCAATTGACGATACGCCCGTGACCTCCGTGGTTTCCGTTGCGTTTGGCTTAGGGAAGCCCGTGGTCTTGGTCCCAGCGATGCACGCGTCGATGTACAGGCACAAGCTGCTACAGGAGAATTTAGAGAAACTTAGAAAAGCTGGGGCACACGTTCTGAGGCCCAAGCTGGAGGAGGGCAAAGCCAAAATTTTACCTCCGGATGAGATATTGGATTTCATCATCGCAATTCTCCGCCCCAAGGATCTAAAGGGTAGGCGCGTTCTGGTCACAGCCGGCCCGACGGTTGAACCGCTGGACCCGGTTAAGATAATTACCAACAGGAGTTCTGGCAAAATGGGGATTGCTGTCGCCAGAGCCGCAGCTGCTCGTGGGGCTGAGGTCGTCCTAGTCTACGGGCCAGGAACTGAGATCCCCCCGCCAAACGTTCGCACGGTGAGGGTGGAGAGAACTGCCGAGATGCGTGAGGCCGTCATCGAGGAGCTCAAGAGGGGATGTGACATTGTCATCGGGGCGGCGGCTCCGCAGGATTTCGTCGTCGAGAACACCTTTGGGGAGAAACTTAGGCATTCCCAGGCCGTGGAAATAAAACTGGTTCCTGCCCCCAGGGTGCTCGACGGGGTTCGCGAGTTGGTTCCGAACGCTTTTATAGTGGGATTCAAGGCCGAGGTCGGTGTTTCTGATGAGAAACTTGTGGAGGTCGCAAAGGAGAAGATGAAAGAGGGTCAATTTGATATGGTTGTGGCGAACGACGTGGGGCGTCCAGGTGCCGGATTCGGCGTAGAAACCAATGAGGTCATAATTCTCACACCTTTCGGGAGCAAGAAGGTTAAGGCGTCCAAAATGGAAATTGCCAACATCATCTTGGATGCGGCTGTCGATAAACTACGAGGGCAAGGGCAATGATCAAGGCCTCGGCTTTTGTTCCCGGCCACGTCTCCGGATTTTTCCAAGTTTGCGATGAATCTGAAGATCTCGTCCGTAGAGGATCGAGGAACTGTGGCCCCTGCATTACTGCTGGAGTGAGGACCGACGTTTTCGTGAGACCTCGTCCCCAAAGCTCCGTGATGGTTTTCATAGACGGAAAGGAAGCTCCCGAGGCCAGGACATCGACGAGAGCAGTTGAGATGGTGCTGGAGACGGTGGGGACCTCGCTAGATGTGACCGTCCAGCATAACACCCATGCCCCCATAGGTGCAGGTTATGGTCTCAGCGGTGCTGGAGCTCTCGGCGCCGTTCTAGCCCTCTCCAAGGCGCTGGGTTTGGGACTCGGGCGCAACGAGGCAGCGTCGGTTGCACACGTGGCCGAGGTCTCTTGTGGTACGGGGCTCGGGGACGTAGGTGCTCAAGTAATCGGCGGATTGGTAATCGGCTTGGAACCGGGTGCTCCCCCATACGGAAAGTGGGAGAGAATCGAGGTTCCCGAGGATCTAGTGGTAGTCTGTGGTACCCTCGGGCCGCTAAGGACGGAACGATTCCTGCGGGATCTGGAGTTCAAGCGGCGTTCGAAGGAACTGGGGGGGAAGGCTCTTGCATCGCTCATGAAGTCGCCAACGCTTCAGAATTTCATGCGGGTGTCCGAGCATTTCTCTCGGGAGGTGGGAATTCTGGAGGGTGAGCTCTTGGAAATAATTGGAGAGATCTCGAAGTCGACCCCCTTCGGCGCCAGCGCAGTGATGCTCGGGAGGGCAGTATTCGCCCCGGCTAGGAGGTCGGAGCTTGATCGGGTGAAGGAGATATTCCTGGAATTCTTTGAGCCGGACTCCATTTTCACGGCCGATGTGGACTTCGAGGGAGCTAGGTTGATTTAGAAGCTGTTCCTGTGGACAATCTTTTCCAGCGGGAGTCTTGGTGGCGGAGCGGGCGATTCGGCGGGTTTTCCCAAGGGGATTATCGCTACGGGTTTGATCTCCTCTGGGGAGCCGATCACTTTCGAGACTTCCTCATCGTCGAATGCCCCGACCCAGCACGTGCCGTATCCAAGCGCAAAGGCGGCGAGGTGGATGTTCTGAGCTGCTGCTGCGGTATCTTGGATCGCATACAGGTTCGCCCCACGCCTGCCGTATCGACTTGAGGTGCGGGGGATGTTCGCGCAGACGACTATCACTACTGGGGCTTCTGCTACGAATTGCTGACCGAGGGCAGCTCTGGCCAAGCGCTGTTTTGTTGCGGGATCTTTGACGACCACGAACTCCCATGGCTGACAATTTCCCGCGCTGGGGGCTTTGGTCGCGCTGTCTAATATTCTCATTAAATCGCCATCGGGCACGTCTTCGCTTGTGAATTGTCGAATACTCCTCCTGCCGTTTATGGCTTCAAACACGTCCATGGGATCACCTGATGTCAATTTTTCCACACTCTAATATCTTGGTTTTTATAGAAGTGGTCTCGTAAATAGATAGGCTGGGTGAACAGATGGATCCGCAGGAATTGGACTGGATCGTTCAGAAGGCATCGGAACTTCTCGTCGACAAAGTGAGAGAAGCCCCTATCACCGAGGGGGATATAAAGCTGGCATTCGACATATTCGCCGAGCCGAGGCTGAAGAAGATCGCCAGCTCCTTCGAGAGCGAGGAGGAGTACACCGAAGCGGTCAATTACGTCAGGGTGAAGCTTCACGAAGTTGCACAAAAGTTGAACTCGGAAAATTGGCCGGAAGGTTGAGTGCGCTATCGTTTCTAAGTTTCTTGGAAGTCGACGGTTGGAGCAACTAGAGAGGTATCGGCAATTCTAGGATGAGCCAGTAGAAGAGATACGCGCAGATGGCGGCGATGGCGAGCAGCCCGGCGCCCCACTTTCTGGCTTGAGCCCTCCAAGCTATGTATCCAAATATGCCCGTTCCGAGGATGATTAATATCAGCAGGGCACCGAATATTATTTTGAGTGCCCACATCCACCATTCCATTAGTTTCACCCGTTTTTGGGTATCTAATCAAATATAAAAAATTAACTCATGTGTGGACTATTAGCTCGAAATAAGCAGAATTTCCCTTACGGGCGACTTGTCGAGCCAGAGAGACCCGCTGGACAGTGGCATAAGTTGTCACTGCGGGAGTTCCTACGTGGCAAGCGCTTTACCTATCGCGGCATCGATGTCTTGGGCCTTCGCGGGCCCATTCACCTTTAGCGCGCGACATCGTCAGCTTCCCCGCTATTGTGGTGATTGGGCATGGCATACGTGTATCATATGCGCATATCACTCTCCGGGCGCCAATCGAAGACACCCTCTAGAGGAGCGCAGAATCCGGAACGATTAGCTTTTTATCCGGATTTTCGGAGAGAAAGTGTCGGAAGGATGGGCATATGGGCGTCAGAGAAGATATCAGGTGGTTAAGGGATAACAAGGATAGGGCCGGAGTATTCGCGACGATAGCCAGGCGGGCTCCGTGCGGGATGAGGGAGATTAAGGCCCACCTCAACTTTTCTGATTGGTGGCCTGCCAAGTGCCACGTGGAGGATTTAATTAGCCACGATTTAGTCGCCGAGTCGGAGGGTAAGTACAGACTAACGGAAGCCGGAAAGAAGGCGTTTGAGTCCCTGAAGACGGTTCTCGATCTGAGTAGCGTCTAGAGAGTTATGGCACGTATGTTTCCGCCTTTTGTGACCACTATCTTGTGGCGGGCAACGAGTTTTCCGTCTTGGAGTTCCTCCACGTTCTCGAGTAGGAGGTTCATGTAGTCGTCGAGTTGCTTCAGAATTCCTCGAAACACTCTGCCGTCTTTCGCCTGCACTAGTATTTTTTTATTCAGGAGCTCTCGAAGGTCAACAGGTGGTGGTTTTTCCATCATGGATTATCAAAAGATAGTGGCTCCCCGCGAGGTTTATAACTTTTGCTTTTAGGGTTTTTGGACCATTGACGGTATGAATAATCGATAGTTGATTTTCTCCCATTACTTTCACTCATCTCTCTCTGAGAAATTCACTTAAAGCGGGGGATGAAGGGAGTCGTGGTGAATGGTGTGGAGGAAATAGAAAAGTTACAGGGAATCGGGCCGGCAATCGCGGAAAAGCTTCGTTCTTCCGGTTACGACACGCTTGAGAGCATAGCTGTCGCGACTCCTGTGGAGCTAAGCGAGGCGGCCGAAATCGGGGCAAAAACGGCAATACAGATAATAAGAGCCGCTCGGGAGCAGGCGGATATGGGGTATGAGAAGGCGACGGAAATCATGGAGCGGCGCAAGAGTGTTGGTCACATCTCGACGGGAAGCAATAATCTCGATGAGGTTCTCGGTGGAGGGGTGGAGACCCAAGCGATAACTGAAATCTTCGGGGAGTTCGGGTCCGGGAAGACCCAACTTGCGCACCAGCTCAGCGTCAACGTGCAGTTGCCCGAGGAGAAAGGAGGTCTCGGTGGAAAAGTGCTCTACATAGATACGGAGAATACCTTCAGGCCTGAGCGGATAGGTCAAATGGCTAGGGCAGTCGGTTTGGACCCTGGGGACGCGCTGGAGAATATATATGTGGCACGAGCTTACACGACCGATCATCAGATGCTCTTGGCCGAAAAGGCGGGGGAGTTGGTCAAGGAGAATTTTGTGAAACTGATTGTCGTCGATGCGTTGATGTCGCTCTTCCGAACGGAGTACTGTGGTCGCGGGGAGCTTGCGGAGAGGCAACAGAAGCTCGGAAGACACCTCGCGACGTTGCACAAGCTTGCGGAGTTGCATAACCTAGCGGTTTTTGTGACGAATCACGTACAGTCTAAGCCAGATGTATTCTTCGGGGATCCAACCCGCCCGGTAGGGGGGCACGTGCTCGGACACTCGGCGACAGCTAGGATATACCTGCGGAAGAGCGAGAAAGGCTCGAGAGTTGCAAAACTTATAGATCATCCGGCACTACCTCCAGAGAGCGCTAGGTTCTACATTTGCAAGGAAGGGATTCGCGACTAGTTACGGTAGATTGAAAGTCACGAGAACGTTGTAAAGAGTGTGGCTTAGGATGGCTCCCCCCAATCCGCTCAAGAGATAGCACACCCCGAGAACAATTCCAGAGACAGTCATCGGAAGAGCTAGCGCAGGATATGCGCCGGGGTTTGAAAGGTGGAATGCGCCGAAGATGATCGAAGAGATAATGAGAGCTATCAGCTTCGAGCGTGTTCTCCGCATTATCTCTTCTAGCAGAACTCCCCGGAAGATCCATTCCTCCGCGATTGGCAAGGTGGTGGAGATGATGACGGTCAAGGGAGGGAGAGGTTCTGGCGGCGGAGGTCTCTGAAATGGGTAGTTTTCCGCACGGGTCTCCACTTTTACTTCCTCTCGGAGCACATCCTCAACTGCGTTTACCAAGTACATGGCGGCGAAGGTGCAAGCCCCCACGACTATTATCAGCCTGAGCCAGTCCGTCCAGCCCATTTCCTTGAGTTTGGGAACCCAAGACCGCGGAAGAATCCTTCTGAGGTAGTAGGGATTCCTCACTATGAGCTCTGCGATCACTATTCCCAAAATAACTCCCGGCGTTAGGAACCTGACGACATCGAGCCACATGGTAATTACATGTGAGGTTTCTTGGATAACTTCTCATAGCGCTCCTCGATGGGTCTGCTCACCTTGATAGTCCATCGGATCTCCTTCCCAATCCTCCTTTCTACCTTCCCCTCTTCCATCAAGCGGAAAAGGTCAACTCTCAATCTGGCAATTGGTGCGTCGGTCTTCTCGGATATTTCGTCGATGCTTAGTGGTTCCTCCGCCTGCTTTAGGACCTCCAGTATTTTTCTCTTGTACAATTTTTCACCCCGATTTAATTTCTCCCAATATCTCCAAAATTAACTTCATCGGTTCTAAGATTTCGCACATCGCGCGCGGGCTCGTCTCCTTTTCGAGCTGGGCAACGAGTTGTCCCAACTTCCGTAGGAGTGGGCGCTCCATCTTGGAAATTGATATCTCCTCCAGCGCTCCTCTTTTTTCTTCTTCTTTACCTGGGCCTTGGATTTCTTTGTCACACACCGGGCATGTGGGTTTTCCCCCGAGTTCAAACAGAGGGGCCCCACACTTTGGACAATGGGTGGCCAGCATTTTTCCGCCGGCGAGGAGGACTTCCGCCATCTTCGATATCTTTTTATCTTCCTCCAAGAGAACCCCTAACTTTTATGAAGTTTTTCCCCTTAAAACTACTGGATTACCGCGTAGTATGGGTGAAAACATGGCATCAACTGAAAAACTTCAGCAGGTTGCAGAGATTATAGCCCGCGTGGCGGATGATACCTCCGTACCCCGAAATATACGCAGGGCTGCAAACGAGGCTAGGGAAATCCTCCTCAAAGGGGAGGGTGATCCAGTGGTGAGAGCGGCTTCGGCGATATCGATCTTAGATGAGATAAGCAATGATCCGAACATGCCGGTTCACGCTAGAACAACGATATGGAACGCGTTGAGCATTTTGGAGACGATACACGAATGAAAAACACGACACTCTTCCGACCACTGGATTCTTCCGTCGCGAGGGCATTTCGGCCGGCAGGTCAGTTGACTTTAGCGACCCCACGTTCTCCTAAGGTGCTCTGGATAACGATCGAGGTGGGGATGAAGTGGAACGAGGGGTAAAGACCTTCGCCGAGGCCTTGTGGGGAAAGAAGATAAAGGCGGCGAGAAAAAAAGCTGAGCGCATCGTCAAGCGATTGAACGCAGGAGGAGAATACCAGAGGGGTTACGCTCAGGCTTTGCGCGGAATGGTTGCGGCACTCGAGTCGGATGATGATCTTGCGCTTCTCAGGCGGATAATCGATGGCGAGAATCCCGAGAGACTCATTCGGAGGCACTTGGAAGAGTTCAAGGTAAGGGCATCTCAGGACTTCCGGCCCGAGGACGAGCGGGGGTATTACGCTGCTTGGGTCGACGTTTTGCAAATTTTCTCCGGAAAAGTTGGAAAGTCGAAGGAGAGTCAGACAGACGCAGCCGGAGGTGCCGAGTTAACTGGAGGAAAGTAGGGATGCTGTACTTCTTGGGCATAATCTTCGTAATCAGCGGGCTGGTCATGGCGATACCAATACCCGTCGCCTTTATCCTTGGGGAGGGATACCTCACCCCGTATTTCGCAATCCCCTCCGGCGCGATTGTGCTCATCGGACTGCTGATGTGGCGGAAGTTCAAGCGCACGGATCTCACCTTGGGCAAGGCGATGGTTCTCGTAACGCTGGCATGGGCACTGGTCGCTCTGTTCGGGTCGATCCCATACATCTTCGGGAACAACATGAGCTTCCTTGACTCATACTTCGAGAGCATGTCTGGTTTCACCGCCACGGGGTTGACAAGGATTCAGGGACCAACTGATGTCGCTGCCTTTTCTCCAAATGGCTGGTTAGGGGGGGCAAAGCCCCCAGATACGATCCTATTCTGGCGGAGTCTCACCGAGTGGGTCGGGGGATTGGGAGTAGTGGTTCTCTTCCTCGCGGCCGTGCTCGGCGCTGGGCGTGCCGGTCGGAAGCTGTACGTAGCGGAGGCACGAACGGATCGAATTGAGCCCAGCATAAGGGAAACCGCTAGGTCAATTTGGAAGATCTATTTCCTCCTAACTCTCGCCGGGGTGGTGGGTCTCTTCTTAGCCGGGGTAGACCTATTCACAGCCGTGAACCACGCCATGACGGGCATTGCCACCGGTGGCTTTACCGTCACCCCTGAGAGCTACTCCCCATATGGGGTTCCGGTCCTCGCCGTGACCATAGTTATAATGATAGCTGGGGCGACGAGTTTCGCCGTCCACAGGAGGGTATTGGGTGGCGATTGGCGGGAAATATTTAGGAATGTCGAGGTCAGGCTAATGGTAGTACTCATAGTTCTCGCCACCTTGGGTCTGGTGTGGAAAGTGGGATTCGGCGACACTCTCTTCCAGTCCGTCTCTGCCCTCACGGGGACTGGTTTTTCCAGTACTGGCGTGATCCCCCCGGAATGGGGAGATTTCGAAAAGGGGGTATTAATAACCCTGATGGTCACCGGTGGCGGATATGGTTCTACTTCGGGTGCTATCAAGCTAGTTCGGATCGCCATCATCATAGGTGCAGTGTATTGGGTGATTAAACGAAGCTTTCTTCCCGAGCGCGCCGTGGTACCGATGAAGATGGGCGGAAGGATATATTCCGAACGCGATGTGATGGAGACGGCAATTTATGCATTTATCTACATCTTGGTCTTGGTCGTAGGGGCGCTCATCACGATGGGGGAGATGCCGGAGTGGAGCGGGATAGACGCCGCATTCGAGTCGGCTTCGGCGCAGGGTAATGTCGGGCTGACGGTGGGAATAACGGCCGTTGCCCCTCCCTTGGTAAGAGTAGTGTTCATAATCCAGATGCTAGTCGGTCGCCTGGAGATCCTGCCGGTCGTTGCGTTCATCGGCTATATCGTCTCGAAAGTTCCCCGCCGCCGCCGCGCCATCTAGGCCTATGTTCCCTTGCTGGCGGTCTAACGAAGATGGAGTACTTGTCGGCTCCCCGTAGTTCCACTTCTATCCGTTTGGCTATCATCTCCCTTGGGTCGGGGATGGTCTTCAATCGCTTCTTTAGATCTTCGAAGCTCTCGAAGGGTTTCTTCTCCCGCTCTTCCAGAATGGTCCACATGAGCTTCTTCCCGATCCCGGGGATAAGTTCGAGCTGATGAAACCGCGAGGTTACTGGCCCAGCCTTGTTGAAGAACTCTAGGAATCTCTCGGGGTTCTCGTCGACTATCTCACGGATCGCTGGGAGAAGTTCGGATTTCGCGGCGGAAGTCAGCTCGCTGTAGCTTATCCTGCGCTTGACCCTATCTACCTGTGCCCTGTCTTCCCTCTTGATAGACACGCGATCGTGAGGGGATAGCTTGACGCCCTCCTTTGGGACTATTTCGAGGAGGGTGAAGAAGGAATCCCCGAGGATTTGGGCGATCGGCTCGCGGAGATGAATGGGCCGGGGGTCGTCCGGGCGGCCCTGAGGTAAAAAATCTAGTACTATTCCGTTATCCTCGTACTTCTTTCTCACGTTGACGCACCATCCGAAAAAAAGCCTATTTCTTGTACTTTCTGACTATCTCCAGTATCCGCCCGATATCCTCGTCATCGAGAGGGGTTCTCTCCTTGGCAAAAATAAGTCTAACGTCCTCTTCCGTCTCGGGCATCAGGTCTATTATGGAGACAGCCTGATGCTCCCTTATTTTCCCCAACTCCAATAACTCTTTCATCAAATTCTCCGCCTTCTTCGGGCTGAGGGATTTGAATTTCTGCGCGTAGTCATACGCGAGTCGCTGCTCATATCCTAACTCGCCGATTTTCTTCCTCTCCCTGAGGATTTTATAAACTTCCGTTAGGGAAACGGGCTTCTCCTTCTCCACTCCTTTTCCTATCAAGTTTTACACCACCTTGAGGTGCTCCGGCCTTGAAATAACTTTTTTGGTCATCCCTCCGTTCCTTATTTGAAGAACGTATGCCCGACCGCGACGCTCGACGACGACCCCAATTTTTCCATGATACCTTGGATGCGGTTGCCCCTTTGGGACGCTGGGGTCTATATCCACGATGACTCTTGAGTTCGGAGGAAACTCCTGAATGACTCTGCTTGGACGTGGAACTCCCCGCTCCCTTATGTGCTTTCTCAGCTTTTTCCGGGTACGACTTCGCAGTCCCTTCGGCTTGCGCCCCACAGCCCACACCCTCGCAAAAGTTGACATTGGAGTCGCTTTCGCTCGTTTTTTAGGGGACTTTCTGTCCTATTTAACTTTACCACAAGAACGGTAATTTGCTACTCTTTACCCTGTTACTAATTTCAGACCCCTTTTCCATTGATACGGCGGATACGGTTTTTCCATACATCTATACCTGAGAATCCGGCCGGGGAATTGTTATATATATAACAACGATTTCGTCCAGCGCCAAAATTTTTCATCGATGCTGCAGCGACTGATTTACACATCTCGGAAATCGATCCCTCGAAATCGCTGTTAAACAAATCCTGTTGGGGTTCAAACCTCTCGTCCAGCCCCCGCCACGTGGATTCGAAACCCCCGCGTTAGTAGTTCCTCAATCGTTGTTATATATCCAATCGCCAATCGTTGTTATATATATAACAAACGTCGCCCGCATAGCCCCCTTTATTTTGTTACACGTGTAACAAAAAGTTCCGGATTGGAAATTCCACCGGCGCCCCACCTCCCGAACCGTCAATCCGAATCGCAGATATCCGTGATGCCGTGGATTTGTTATATATATAACAAATGCCCACGGACTGTTCTTCTTTTAGGCTGGAAAAAATAAGAACGGAAATCGAAACGGTCCAATCTTTTTCTTTTTTTGACTCTAGGAAGCATAGCACCGCATTATGGTACCTAAGATTTGAAAAATGTTGAAAGACTGGACAAATATTGGGAGCGCATGGTGGGAACATAAAAGACGGAAATCGCTGAAATGTTCTAGATGATCCGTCATCGATAAGGGTGACCTCCTCCTCATGCTTCCGCACGGGGCTTCCGACTTTTTTCCCTGTTACTCCCACATCGCCTCCGCTTCGGGGAGCGTTTTGCCGGGAGCCTCTGGGAGCTCCCTGCTTCATCCACCGGACTCGATCCCGCCCCCCTTCGGGCGGTTACGGAGGTCCGATGTCCAGCCTACCCGCGCCGCGCAGGTCATCGGTTTCCCACAGGCGACGGACGGGGACTTCCCGCCGACAAAGTTAAATTATCTCCCGCCATCGACTTCTCTGAAAACGGAGGAGGCGGAATGAGGACATCTCGGATTCCCGGGTTTTACAAGCTGAGCGTTGATGAGAGGCTTGAGAGGGTGAAGGAGTTCGCTGGGCTTACGGATGAGGAGGTCGAGCTGCTCCGCAGGACCGGGGCATTGGAAATCGAGCAGGCGAACCGCATGGTAGAGAACGTGGTGGGAACCACGGAGCTACCTCTTGGAATCGCGACCAACTTTCTCATCAATGGTAGGGACTATCTCGTGCCCATGGCGATAGAGGAGCCCTCGGTAATCGCCGCGGCATCTAACGCCGCTAAGATGGCGCGAGAGAGGGGAGGGTTCCAAGCGGAGAGCACGGATCCGATAATGATAGGACAGATCCAGCTCCTGGGAGTAAGGGACCCATACAAGGCGGAGGAGGTCATCCTCTCGAACAAAGAGGAGATAATCAAAATAGCGAACGAGCAGGATCCCCTTCTAGCTAAGCTGGGAGGAGGGGCAAGGGACGTCGAGGTAAGGATCCTTGACTCCCCTGCGGGCCGGATGATCGTGGTTCACCTGCTAGTCGACACGAGAGATGCTATGGGTGCGAACATCGTCAATACGATGGTGGAGGCGGTAAGTCCATTTATTGAGCGGATAGCTGGCGGGGATGCGCACTTCAGAATAGTCTCCAACCTCGCCACCCGAAGGCTCGCCAGGGCGCGGGCAGTCTTCGCCAAGGAGGCAATAGGGGGGGAGGAGGTCGTTGACGGGATACTCCAGGGATATGCGTTCGCCGTCGCCGACCCCTATCGTTGCGCGACGCATAACAAAGGGGTGATGAACGGGGTGGTTGCTGTTGCCTTAGCAACGGGCAACGACAGCCGTGCGCTGGAAGCTGGAGCTCATGCTTATGCCGCCCGCAGCGGGAGATACCAGCCGCTTACACGTTGGGAGAAGAACGAGGATGGGGATCTTGTGGGGGAGATCGAGCTCCCGGTTGCCGTTGGCATAATAGGTGGGGCAACGGGGGCACATCCAGTTGCCAAGGTGAGTCTTAAGATCCTCGGGGTAAAAACCGCTCGGGAACTCGGGGAGGTCATGGCCGCTGTCGGGCTGGCGCAGAACTTCGCGGCGATGAGGGCAATTGCAGTAGAAGGGATCCAGCGAGGGCACATGAAGCTTCACGCCCGAAATATAGCCGCTATGGTGGGCGCCAGGGGGGAGACGATCGATAGAGTCGCGGAGCAACTGGTTAGGGAGGGAAGGATAAGAGCCGACCGAGCGAAGGAGATCCTCGAGGAGCTACAACGCCGAGGGTAGGTGGATAGTTCGTATTACTTTCGCCTATCTCTCTCATCAAAAGTTCTTTTAACGTGCTTGCGGAATATCCATCGGGGCTTGGGTTGAGCACGAATTTTGACGATATCGTGCGGAAAATTCTGGAGAAAACGGGCTTGGATCGCAACGAACTTATGGCCCGCATACGCAGGAAACAGGAAGAACTCAGCGGCTTTATTACCCCGGAGGGCGCAGCGGCGATAGTGGCGCGCGAGTTTGGTATAGTCCCAGAGAGGAAGATTCCCGAGGTTCGGAAGCTGACGATCAGCGACTTGAGCCCGGGAATGTCAAACGTCGATATAGTAGCCCGCGTTGTTCGGGTCTATGAGCCTAGAGAATTCGAGCGCAGGGATGGGTCTAAAGGACAAGTCGCTAGCGTGATTCTCCAAGATTCCACCGGTCAAATCCGGGGGGTTCTCTGGGACAAGCACGTGTCTCTAATAAAAGAAAATAAAATCCGGAAAGGGGTGTCGATACGCGTTTGCGGTGCCTATGTGAAGCATCGGCAGAATGGGCCCCCAGAACTCAACCTAGGTCTAAGAAGTTCCATAGAGATTAACCCGGATGATCCCCGAGTGGAGGAGCTCCCGGAACTCCCAGAGAGTAAGGCTAAAATAGCCGATCTGAAGCCGGATTTGAGCGATGTCGATGTAGTCGGGCGCGTGACCGCGGTCTCTGGGCCCAAAACCTTTGAGCGTCCAGATGGATCCATTGGAAAGGTAGCGAGCGTGATGCTCATAGACGGAAGCGGTCAAACGCGCGTTTCACTTTGGGATGAGAAAGCCGAGGTAGTTGGAAAAATCAAGCCCGGCGACGCTGTGAAGCTTGAGAACGCGTACGTTAGGAGCGGATGGCAGGACAAACCAGAACTTCACGTCGGGCGCCGTGGTCGCATCATATTGAACCCCGAGGATCCGGAAGTCAACGAGCTTCCGAAGGTCGAAAGGCGCCTGTTGAAGGTTGGGGAAATTGAAGTAGATATGCCGACGCTCGATGTCGCGGCGAAAGTGGCTCAGAAGTTTCAGCCCCAAGAATTCAGCCGCGATGATGGCTCATCTGGAAAGGTGATGAATGTAATTCTGGCCGACGAAACAGGTTCGATTCGCGCGTCCTTCTGGGATGATATGGTCGACGAGGCCCAGAAGTTACGGGTCGGCGATGTTGTTCTACTGAGGAATGCGAGATCGCGCGAGGGCTTGGGTGGACAACCGGAAATCCGGGTTGGTCGGGGCACTGATGTCCAAGTAAACCCCGAAGGAATTAGCGTTGGGGAGCCTAGGCCAAGTTTGGTTGAGATCTCCGAACTCGAGCCAGGGATGAATGCATTCCAGGTATTGGGGAGGGTCATCGAAGTCTCAGGGTCGAGGGATTTCACAAGGTCTGACGGGAGCAAGGGACGGGTGGCCTCCATGGTTCTGGCAGACCGAACCGGATCCACTAGGGTTTCGCTGTGGCATGATAAGGCCGGTTTGGTTGACGGGGTCAAGGTTGGCGACGTTATTAGACTGAGCAATTGTTATAGCACGGCGGGGCTCTTCGGCGAAGTTGAGGTGCACCTCGGAAGGCAGGGCGAGATGGAAGTGAATCCACAAGTCGAAGTGGAGTTGCCACCTGTGGACGTGTTGAAGGCCTTGGCTAGGCCAGAGCAGGTGGAGATAGGTTCCATCAAAGAGGAGGGAAAGAACGTCCGAGTACGTGGTACCATAGTGAAGGTATTCCAGAGGCGCCCGATATTTGATGTTTGCCCAGAGTGCGGCAGGAACCTTGGAAGCGTCGATTCGAACCTTCTCTGCGAGGAATGCGGGAAGGTGGTCACTCCGGAGCACAGGGTGGTACTAAGTTTCACGATCGACGACGGGACGGGGAACATCCGCGCTATATTGTTTGGGAAAGTTGGGGAGCAACTCCTAGGAATGGGTGCGCAAGAGGTCTTCGAGAAGTTCAGGGGAGCTTCGAGCTTGTCGGAACTCTATGAAGAGTTCGACCTTCTCGGGCGGGAAATAGTTCTTATCGGGATAACCCGCCGAAACAGGCTATTGGGCGAGCTCGAGATAGTGGTTCGGGAGGTCGCGATCCCGAATCCCAAGGAGGAAGCCATGAGGTTGTTGGGAAAAATTAAAGCGTAATGTGCAGAAAGTAGAGGTGGAGACGGAGTTGTCCGAAGAATTTCGGCGGCTGCTGAGCTTGCCCGGCGTGGGGGAGGCCACAGCTGAGAGGCTCCGGGAAGCGGGATATGAAACAGTCGAGTCTGTCGCTGTTGCGAGTGTGGATGAGATTTGTGAGGCGGTTGAGATAGGCAAGATGCAAGCCAGGCGCATAATTGAGGCCGCCCGGAAGGCCGCGGAAATAGAGGACTTCGTGACGGCTGATAAAGTTCTCGAGAAGAGAAAAAATGTGGGCTGGATCACTACGGGCAGTAGCCAGCTCGATTCCCTCTTTGGTGGGGGGGTGCAGACTCAAGCGGTTACCGAGGTATTTGGGGAGTTCGGATCTGGGAAGACCCAACTCGCGCACCAGCTCAGCGTCAACGTGCAGTTGCCCGAGGAGGAAGGGGGACTCAATGGTAAGGCCATCTTCGTTGACACGGAGAACACTTTCAGACCCCGCAGGATAATAAGTATGGCTAAGGCCCGCGGGCTTGATCCGAGCGAGGCGCTTCGCAATATATTTGTCGCCAGAGCTCGCACTACTGACCGTCAGCTGCTGATAGCCGAAAAGGCCCAGGAAGTGGTGGAGAAGGAGAACGTGCGCCTGTTGGTGTTTGACACCTTGACTTCACTTTTTAGAGCGGAATTTATAGGAAGGGAGACGCTAGCTGCACGCCAGCAAAAGCTCGCTAGGCATCTCTTGACCCTCCACAGGATAGCTGATCTTTACAACGTGGCGGTCTTCGTCACAAATCAGGTGCAGGCTAGGCCTGATTTGTTCTTCGGAGATGCTACGCGTCCCATTGGTGGGCATGTGCTCGGACACTCAGCGACCACGAGGATTTACTTTAGGAAGTCTAGGGGAAATAAGCGCATCGCGCGGGTAGTCGATAGTCCCGAGTTGCCGGAGGGTGAGTCGGTATTTGTAATCACGGAAGAGGGGATTAGAGACTAACTTGGGTGGAAGGACTTGGTCGCGCGTGACGAAGACGCGGATGGAGCGATGACTTATTGTTAAAAGGTTGGGACTTCACCGCCGTTGAAGCTTAAGGGGGTCAAGTCCCTGTTGGTTTTTTTCTTTTGCCAAGAAGTTTTCTGGCGAGGGTCTTAAAAGCCTTGGCGCTCGATGAGCTCGCTTTCCTTACCATTATTGGCTCTCCCATCGCGATTGACTTGCGGATTTCTGGGTCCTCCGGGATTTTTGCAAGTATCGGTAGCTCCAACACCTGGTCACCGAAATCTAACATATCTTCACGCGAAGACATGGTAGGTCGGTTTTCAAGCTCCGCGGGAAGCGGAGCCCCCGGATACCAGGGATTTCCGGGTAGCCTCCGCCGCGCGAGGCGGCCTCATCGTGCACCAGACCATCGGCCTGGTGCAGGGCGGTAAGCCCGCTTCCCGCGCTTAGCCTACGCCTCGGACTTCCATCGCCTTCATCCGACGCGACACCGCGCGGGATCCCATCTGGAGATGAGCGCAAAGCCTTGAACGCCCCGTAGTCGAGAACCTTGAGGGCGAACGCGGCGGCGGAGCACTTGTGCACGTCCAAACCGACGAGATGCGAGAGGCACACGCCGAGCTTGGTCGTGTAAGCCTCGCTCCGGGGCTCCGCGCCGCACTTGTACTCGAGGATCGAGCCGAGCTTGCGGTGGGGGATGCGCTTGACCCTCCGGTTCGCCCCGCGATTCCCCCTGAACTTCGCCGTGCTGAGCCTGCCGTACACGACCCTAGCGCCGTGGTGCCGGGCGATGTCGCGGATCTTGTTCGCGGTCGCGTGGAGCAGGTTGTCCGTCTTATTCGACGAGGCGTGCTGGACCTCGTGGCAGTTTATTCTACCCGTTGCCACTACGCGCTCGCGCTCCGCAACCGCGAAGTCGACGTGGCCGGCGTTAACATCGAGAGCCATCACGCGCTTCGGCTCTGGCTTCGGTTCCTCCGGAACCTCGACCACGATCCGCACGTCGTGCCCCCCGTCCTCCCGCCGCTTGATCGTCACGGTGTAGGGCCTGCCCCCGTCGAGCAGGTGGCCGTAGCGCCGGAGGTACTTCCCGGGGATGAAAAGCTCGGGGTAGATCCAGCGCTCGCTCACGCCGGCTCCGGGCGGCACGTTGATGCGGAGCATTAGCTTACCGTCCACCCGGACGATCCGAGCGTTCAGGTTGCCCTTTTTGGTCCGGTCGCCGCGCGAGACGATCAGCGAGTCGCGCCGCCTGCGGTACTCCTCGCGCGATATTTCCCCCCGCTCGCGCAGGCGCTGGAGCTTGAGCCCCCCGAAGGTCACGTGAGGGGGCAGATCCTTGATCGAGTGGTAGGCATCCTTGACGTAGCGGGAGTTGAGCCCCAGCTGTTCCTGCAGGATCCGCTCGACCTCGGCCTTCGGGATGCCGCGTTGCTTGAGCGTATACGCCCGCCGCCTGGCGTTGTCGAAGCGGCGGTAGAGTTCTTCTAGGCGGGCCTCGTCGCGCGGGTCGATGCGCGCGAGCGTGGCGGGGATCGCGAGCTTGGGCAAAGACTCACCCTCCAAGCGGGTCTCTCTCTGAAGCTAAATTATAAGTCGCTTTGGGGGAGAGGTGCCCGAAAGTAATCCCTCGGTTTTATTAGGATTTATGAAATTATGTTGGGTCATTGACAACTGTCACTCATCTCCTCTATTTCCTTCCGCCCCATGAAGACCAAGAAAAAGAGGAGTTACAAACAGTTTAACTTTACCGTCCGGGGGCCCCCTCTGCTGAGATAGATGGCCGGAGCTAGTGCCCGGAGGGGTTCACGTTAAAAGTATTTCTCGCACTTTCCGTCTCCCAGACTTCAGCCACAGTCACCTGCTTGATTCGCGTTGGCTCGTCCTTGTTTTTGTCACGGTAGAATCTGTAGAGGTACCCACTGACTGCCGCCTCGAGGCGCTCCTCGTGAGTGATTAGGAGCAATTGCTGGACGATTTGTGGAATTCTCTCCCGGAGGACTACCGCAAGTTCCCTGATCCCATCGGCATCGAGATTGTGTGTTGGTTCATCGAGGACGAGCCAGCTCAGAGCAGGAGCCAAGACTACCGCGAATGCGACCCTCAGGGCCAGGCAGGCGCACGTTCTCTCCCCTCCGCTCGTTACCCCTTCGACGGGGACCCAGTTCCCAGCGCGGTCTCTCAGTTGCAGGACGTAGTCTCCGCCGCGCTCCCCCCCTTCAACTGAGAGGCGGATATCTACATAATCCCCGTAGGGGTATATCTCCTTCCAGAGCTCGCTCATGGTGCCGTTCACGGCTTCGATGAAATGCCGTCTTAGGGAGGTCTGAGTTCGTGCCAGTGCCACCTGCATTTTCTGAAGCTCTCCGATTGCTCGTTTGAAATATTTGCTCTCTGCGCGGTATTTCTCGAGAGCAGTTTTTTTACTTCTCGCACTTTTTATTAGTTTTTCTTTCTCAGTGATGAGCGTACCCTTGTTGGAGATTTGTGTTTTCAGCCGCTCCTGTGCACGGATCAAGCGGTCGTATTTTTCCCTGAGATTCTTCGCCTCCTCTTCATCGTACTTCTCTTGCATGCTCCAGAGGTCCTTCTGAATTCGGAAGTGTTTCGCCATTTTTCGATCGATTTCTTCCCTTACCCGATCCAAATCTTGGCGAAGGGTAAACTTCTGCCGTAGGTTATTCACTCGCTCTCTCTCGCTTTCGACCCTTTCGCGCAGGTCTTTGACCTTCAGTTGGATTTCTCCCACGACTTTTCTGAGATTTTCGAGCCTCAGCCTCGATTCGCGCAACGTTTCTTCCACGCGCGATCGTTCTAGCTCTAGCTCCTCCAGCTTCCCAGCCTCCACCTGTAGAAGGTCCGCGCGTTTGCAGACTTCGGTTACTCTTTGGAGTTCAGCATCTAACTCGGTTCTTCTTGTCTCTAGATCTAAGATCCTTTCTTGGTACTCCTTGAGTTTCCTCTCCCGCTGTAGTAATAGAGCCCGCTTTTTCTCATCCCCCAGTGGGCTCTCGCATACTGGACAAGTAGATCCAGCCATCCTTAACTCTTCCAGCGCTTGCTTGAGGTCCTCAACTTTGGTACGCAGAGCTATTACTTCGTTTTGAGTATTCTGTTGCATCGTCTGCAGTCTTTCTAGGCGTTTTTTCAGTTTTGGGAGCTTCAGCTCGTCTAGTTCTTTCTTCGACTTTCGTGCCCGCTGGATGTCTGAGGAGATTTCGTTGAGACGCTTTTGGTTCATTTGGATCTCCGCCTCAAGCCCGCTGATCTCCGAATTCCTCGCGGAGAGCTCGGAACTCAAGGCATCGAACTCCTGGGCAACGTTTTCGTAGTTCCTCTGGGCATTTTCCATCTCCCGCTCGATGTCCGCCAGGCTCCTTCCCGCGATCGCGCCAAGTTTTCCCGTTATTTCTTTTGCTTGGGATCTCAGTGCACTGAGTTCCCCTCTCAACTCCCTAGATGTCTTATCTAGGCGAGCCAGTTCCTCCTGCAATCTCTGCATTTTTTCGAGCTCCTTTTTGTTCGACTCGAGCTCACGACAAACGTTATTGAGTTCCTTTTGGTCCTCCATTCTCGATTTTCTCAGCTCCTCCAGCTCCTGTTCCAAAATTGGGAGCGAAGCAATCGCCTCATCCTGCTCAAGTTCGCCAATAAGTTGCTCGCGGTCCCTTGTCAGGTCTCGGATTCTGTTTATGAGAGTGCTCATATTCTTGCGCGCGAGTTCCAGTTTGTTGATGCCGAGGAGTTCATCCGTTTTTCTCATCCGCTCGCCCCGCCTGAGGTTCAAGAAGTAATCCAGTCGATTTTGCTCTGAGTACACGGCGCGCTCGAAAAGGTCATAGTCTAATTTCAAGAGGGAGCAGACGAGCTCGGTGACTCTGCTCGAGTGAGGTCCCTCTAGAAGTCTCCCGCCCTCTTCCTCCCTGATTTCGGAGAAGGTAGTTCCCTTTCCGCGTTCTATCACGCGCCTTACGTAGTACCTCGCTCCGTTTGGAGCGGTGAAGGAGACCTCGACCTCGGCAGATTCTGCAGGCTTCGGGCGATTTCTTATAAGGTCGTCGAGTTTGATCGTGCGGTTCTGCACGGCCGGAATGGTTCCGAATAGGGCGTAGGTTATCGCATCTAGCACGGCACTTTTTCCACTCCCCATGATTCCTATGAGTACGTTTGTTCCGTCTCCAAATCTAAGCTCGGTTTTCTCATGGGATTTCCAGTTCCTAAGCCTCACGCGAGTTATCATTTTCCTTCCCCTCGGGCACATATCCGGAGAGCTTTTTGACGATCTCTACGACGACGCTCATCGCATCATCGATTTTGTTCTCGGTGAGGAGTCCGTATATTGCCCTGGCATCGAACAATTGTTCGTACCCTATTTCAGCTAGGTTGGAGTCTAACAGCTCCATGGCCATATCCTCGAGCGACATTTGTTGCCCCCGGAGGTCGCGCAGAAACTTTATCTTTGCTTCTAAACCGGGGGAGGTTAGCTCACCCTTGCTAATACTTAGTATCGCCTTGCCTTGAAACTCCTCTTCGAGCATCCTCGTGTCGAGCTCGCTACGGGAGGCTCTTTTTGCGAGAGTTCCCCGCAACCTGAAGCGGATTATGGGAGCCTTAGCGGGGTTTCTCCTAGGCTTCTTCAGTAGATCCCGCGTTCTGGATCGTATCCAATCGTAGATCTCCGGGATTTCGACCCCGTTGAAGCTCTTCTCCTCGTAATAGAAATCCCGCGGGGACCTGAGTTCTACGAATTCGTAGCTCACTCCCCCGTTCATCTTTATCAAGTAGAACCCCTTTGCTAGTTTGGATTCTATCGGCAACAATTGGGTTCGGATGGTGCTACCCGGAAACAGCAGAGGTCTCCCGTGGATGCTGCTTTCGGCGTGGTAATGCATGTGGCCACACACGTAGAGATCAAACCCTGGGGGAAGGTCTGCAACGTCTATCGTCGGACGCTCTTCCTCGGAGAACCTGTAGCTACCGAGCGATTGGTGTAGCATTAGGATGTTGATCGAGTCGCTAACCGGTTTGGGGTTCCACGTGTTGAGGACGTCTCGGGCGTAGCGCTCGGGGACGTTACTCATGCCGTGGATTGCCACCCTCCCGATTGGGGTCTCCAAGATAACCGCGTTGTGGTGGAGGTGTATCAACAGCCCCGCGGATTCCAGCGCTTGGATGGGGTTCACAAGCCCCGCGCTACGTCTTTCGTGATTTCCATGTAGCGCAATCACAGGAATTCCACGAAATACTAGGGGGGAAATATCATCGGGTTTTTTGTCGATAGTGCCAGCGAGTTTCACCTCTCCCCCGTCCGTAGCCAGCGGCAGGGAGAGGATTCGCATGGCCTTTGCCCACATCTCTTGGCGGGGGATCCGGAACTCGAAGATATCCCCCGGGACTAAGATGAGTTGGGCACCGAGCTGAATGGCACGCTCGAAAGCCTCACGCGCTTGATCGAATGAGTCCTCCTCCCGCTCCGTCCCCCATTTCGCTCCTAGATGCAGATCTGAAATAGCGGCTATTTTCAACAATCGGATTCCCGTTGTTAGTTCGCGACCATCGTCTAAATAATTTTCAGGGCTACTGAGGTTTGTTTTTTCGGGGGTTCCCCCAGTTTGCCTTGGTCACGCAGTCGGGATTCAGACACATCCTATATGGTCTGCTCCCCATGCGGTTCACTTGGATCATTGGTGCTCCACATTCCGGGCAAGTTTTGCCGAGGGGCACGATTTTTCCACGCTGGGGCAGGGGGTATGAATAGTTGCATTTTGGGTAGTTCGAGCACCCCGCAAAGCGCTTTTTTGTTCTACGCGAGACAATTATCCTAAGCTCTCCGTGGCATTTTGGACATTCTCCGAGCACTTTTTGCGCGCGCCTAGTCTTTCTGTAGGCTTCTCCGAGCACCTTTCCTATTTCGACCTCGTGTTTACGGAATTTCTCCAAAATTTTGTTAAGCTTCTCCTTCGCATCCTCGAGCACCTTTTCCTTGTCGCTCTGACCGTTCTGGATTTTTTCCATTTCTCTCTCGAAGTGCGCTGTAAGTTCCTCGCTAGCAATTTCCGGGCAGTATCCAAGTAGGGCCTCAATGGTCTTTTCTCCGAGCTCCGTGACCTCGATCTGATTGCCCGTGATGTAGTTTCGATCGTAAATGTTCTGTAAGATTATTGCTCTGGTGGCCTTAGTGCCGAGGTTCCTCGCCTCCATCTCCTTGATAATTGATGAGGGATTGTATCGTGGAGGTGGCTGCGTTTCCTTCTCTTCAAAAACGAGTTCCGTTGGCATTAGTTCTTGACCCTCCTTGAACTCGGGTAGAAGCACCTCCTCCGTCGCGCCGTACGGACCGTAGAACTCCAACCATCCCTTCTCCATAATGCGGCGTCCCCGGAAATAGAACGGTTGCCCTGCCACGTCGAGATCTATACGAATGCTTTGTTTGACGGCGGGATCGGCGAAAGTAGAGAGAAAGCGTCTGACTATCAAATCGTAGAGCCTCCTCCTGGGCCCCGTAAGCCCCTTTGGCGACTCTCCCGTTGGATGAATTGCGGGGTGGGCGGGGTCCGTCTTTTTCCCCTCATGAGGTTTCAGCTCCTCTCGACCAAGGAGCTTCTCGACGAGTTCCCCATACTCGCGGATTTCCCCGATGCGCGACAAAATCTCAGCGTATCCTATCTCGGGCGGAAGCTTTTGCGAACTCGTGCGCGGATAGGAAATGAGAGCATTGTCATAGAGGCTCTGGGCCAGCTGCTGGGTCCTAGCCGGCGTGTATCCGAAACAACGGTAGGCTTCGGATTGTAGTTGACCAAGGTCGAAAGGTGGTGGGGGAGCAGTCCGGTACTCCCTAACTGTGATTTTGGCCACTCTAGCTGGCTTGTTTCTACATATTTCGTGAACTTTTTCCGCCTCGCTCTTGTCAAAAAATTTTTCTTTTTTGTGCAGTGCCTCTATTCTTTGTCCCCCAACTTCGAAAATCGCCTTGATGACCCAATATGGTTCTGGGACAAATGCCCTGATTTCCTTCTCCCGCTCAAATAGGATCTTTAGGGTCGGAGTTTGAACCCTCCCCGCTGAGAGTTTCACAAACCGCTTGTGAGCCGCTTCCACGGCCGAACTCATGGCCTTGCTGACGTTTATCCCCCAGTACCAATCGAGCAGGTGGCGTGCTAGTCCGGAGTTGACGAGCCCGATGTCCAGCGTCGGTAGTAAGTTCTCGTAAGCTTTTCGAAGTTCCTTGGCGGTGAGGGTTGAAAACTTCATGCGCTTTGCTCTTTTCGGGGCGTCTGGGCCGCAGAGATATCTTAGAATGTTGTATCCGATAGTGCTACCTTCGATGTCGTAGTCGCACGCATTTATGAATTCATCTGCGTCCTTTGCCATCTCAGCGATCGCTTCCACAAATGGTTTTGAACGTGCTGCGCGCCTGTCTGCTTCGTAGGCGGGAACCCACCTAACGTCATAGACTGGGTAATCGCGAAGAGGCTTCACGTTTTTGAGCGTGAAGAGATGTCCTAAAGCGGGGACGACGACTATTTTTTTTCCATCCTGTTCAAGTTCGTAATATGGGACGCTCTTGAACTCCCGTCTTCTTGGTTTCCCATCAGCTATGGCTGCAGCTATTTTTCCGGCGGCATTCGGTTTCTCGCATATGATGAGAGTTTTTTTCATCTGCCCGCCCTCGCCGGTGTATTTAGAATTGACTACTATATAAGATACATGAACGCCAAATTTTTGAGCGTTAGATTGAAAATTATATGCAGGTAATTCAATGGACGTAAAGATGTACTGGAGGTACCTATTAGGTTTGCCCGTCTTTATCCTCTTGTTTTGCAGTTTCACATCCGCTGGGGCCGAGGTTCAGAACTCGAAGAATTTCGTCTACACGGTCAGTATTGATGGTGACATCTACGAAGGGACTTCAACATACATTTCGGATGCAATTAACGAGGCAGAGAGCCACAACGTTCCGCTGATAATTGAGTTGAATACTCCAGGGGGTCTGGTCTCCTCAACAAGAAAGATAGTTGAGGGCATCATGGAGACAGATGTGGAGGTAGTGGTTTGGGTTACTCCTCCCGGGGCTTGGGCTTATTCGGCTGGCACATATATCTTAATGGCTTCTCACATTGCGGCGATGGATGTTAACACGGCAGTTGGGGCGGCGGAGCCACGCCCCAGCGATAACAAGACGGTCTCGGCGATGGCCGGGTGGATGAGGGAGATAGCAGCCGCTCGTGGGCGTCCTGCCGAAATTGCTGAGAGGTTTGTTACCCAAAATCGGGTCGTGGGGCCCGAGAATGCGTTGGAGGAAAACCTCATAGATTTGATAGCTACAGACGAGCAGGACATTTTGGAACGTCTCGGAATCCCGGGGGCGGATATCAGGCACATTAGTGCCAGCCCCTTGAGTACATTGCTCGATATCCTAAGCAATCCCCAAGTGGTTATCATCTTATTCATTGCAGGATTAGTGGGGATAATTGCCGAGATAACGACTCCCGGAGTAGGCCTCCCCGGTGTCGCTGGAGCAATTTGCCTTCTGCTTTCCCTGTGGGGCCTCAACGTGATAGAGGTGGGGCTTCTCGGCTTAGCCCTTTTAGCTTTAGGCGCTGTCCTCTTGGTGACCGAGATATTCGTTCCAGGGTTCGGGGTATTCGGGATCGGAGGAGTGGTCTCAGTTCTTCTCGGTCTCTTAATGATCGGGAAAGAGCCATGGGTCGAGCTAGGTAATGTGGTTATCGGCGTGGCAATGGGTCTGGTAGTATTGCTTGGACTGTTCGTTTTCTTTGCTAGGAAGGCTCTCAGGCGCTTACCAAGGGGAGGAATAGAGGACATGGTGGGGGAAATCGGAGTCGTTACTAAAACCGTGGATCCGTTGGGAGTGGTGAGGGTAAGAGGGGAGCTGTGGGAAGCTACATCGGAGGAACGCATAGAGAGGGGTGAGGAAGTCTTGGTTGAGTCGATTGGCACCGAGGGAGGACGCACTAGGTTGATCGTCAAGAAGCGCCGAAGTGCTTAGTGAGCCTGCTACTTTTTGGTGACCTTTCTCCGCTGCTTCTCGATTCCCGAGAGCAATCCAGCTATTCCACCTATAGTGCTCCCGAGTTCCGAGGGGCTGATTACTACCATGTTGCCTTCCCTCGCGACCTCCACGAGGGTCTGCAGCTCCCTCAGCCTCATAGCAGCGGGATTTTTCTCGTATAACTTCGCTGCTTCTGCCATTCGTCTGGAGGCCTGATATTCTCCCTCTGCCATGATTACCCTCGACCTGCGCTCACGTTCTGCCTCAGCCTGTTTTGCTATCGCTCTGACCATCTCCTCGGGTAGGGATACGTCCCGTATAGTCACGTTAGTAACCTTGACTCCCCACGGGTCGGTCTGTTCATCGAGTATTTTTCTTATCTTTTCACTGAGTTCTTCGCGCTTGGTCAGCAGGTCGTCTAGGTCCACTTGCCCCAGCACATCCCTCAGGGTGGTCTGGGCGAGCATGCTCGTGGCTCTGTAATAGTGCTCTACTCTCAAGATCGCGTTCTCCGGGTTGAAGACCCTCATGTAGACTACCGCATCAACGTCCGTGCTTACGTTGTCCTTCGTCACGACTCTTTGTTTTGGCACATCTATGTCCATCACTCGCAGGTCCACTTTGGTCAGCTTGTCGACGAATGGAATTATCAGAAAGAGGCCAGGCCCCTTGACCCCGATAAATCTGCCGAGTCGGAAGTGGACAGCTCGCTCGTACTCTCGGAGGACTTTTATCGAATAGGGCAACAGGCAGATCACGATGAATACCAAAAACATCAGCAGTCCGAGGAGCCAGTCTGACATCTTTTCACCCCCTCTGTTAGTCTCTTGTGAGAGTATTTAAAGTGTTGGATGGTGCCGAAACTTGATAAGTATACTTAATAGCCTTGGGTTTCCCAATATCCAGTTGGATCGGCATGTCGGTAAGCCTAACGGACTATCGCGATTTTGTGGACGAATCCAAGATATCCGAGATTTACAGGAAAGGCAGTAGGATCTCTAGGAGGCACATTCTGCACATTAGCTCCACCTATTACGGAGGTGGAGTCGCCGAAATACTGAGGAGCTTGGTCCCCCTCCTGAACGATGTGGGCATAGACGTTGGCTGGCGCACAGTAGTTGGGTCTCCTGACTTCTTCAGGGTAACGAAGAAGTTCCACAATGCCCTCCAGGGAGACAAGATTGCGCTGACGAAAATGAAGAAAAAGGTATACGAGGAGACAAATGAGATTTTTTCAAAGTTCACGCACGTGGAGCACGACTTAGTTGTCGTCCACGACCCTCAGCCCCTTCCACTCATAAAATTTTACAAAAAGAAGCAACCTTGGATCTGGAGGTGTCACATAGATCTCTCAAACCCCAATGAGAAATTGTGGGATTACCTGAAATCTTTTGTGATTCCGTACGATCTGGTGGTTTACCACACGGAGGAATTTGCGATGAGAGGTTTCTCGGAGAACTACCGAGTCATAAAGCCTTCAATTGATCCCCTATCGATCAAAAATATAGACCTCCCGGGGGAGACGGTTAAAAAGTATTTAAAGAAGGCGGGGGTTGTCGAAGGTAAGCCCCTCATCTCCCAAGTTTCCAGGTTTGACAAGTGGAAAGACCCCATAGGGGTCCTGAAAGTTTTCGACTTGGTAAGGCGAGAGATGGACTGCCAGCTCTTCCTAGTGGGCGATATAGCGATCGATGATCCCGAGGGTCAAAAAATGCACGAAAGGGTTCTCTCCGAGGTTAAGGGGAGAAGGGACGTGAGACTGATACTCGGCGCCCACGACATCCTCGTAAATGCAATCCAGAGGGCCTCCGATGTAGTCCTGCAGAAGTCGATCAGGGAGGGCTTCGGTCTATCGGTTTCCGAGGCCTTGTGGAAGAAAACCCCGGTGGTAGCGTCGAACGTTGGCGGGCTCCCAACCCAGGTCATAGATGGGGAAACCGGTTACTTGGTGGACCCGATGGATTACGAGGCTGCCGCCAAGAAAGTGATGGATCTCCTCTCGGATCCTACCCTCAGGGAAAAGATGGGGGAGAAGGGTAGGGAGCATGTGAAGAAAAACTTCCTCATCACTCGCCATATCGAGGACTGGATTGATCTCTGGACGGAAATTCTCGAAGAAAATGGCGGCGACTGAGACGTAGAGTTATCCATAAATAGCTTCCATGTAAACTTCAAAATACGTGGCCAGGGTGGTGTAATGGTAACATTCGGGCCTGTGGAGCCCGCGTCCCGGGTTCGAATCCCGGCCCTGGCCCTTGGCTCGAATCTTGTTGAGTTCTTCCCCGCCCCTGAAACTTTATCGGCATCGCCCTATGATCGCAATTGTTGCCGCTACCGCTACGATGGCCGCTATTCCCGTGCCAATCCAAATCCATGGTAGTCCCTCCTCACCAGCACCGGTCCCCGAGAAATTTACCTGGGGGGCAAATTGGCCCTCGAGCAGTGCTTCAACAGCCTCTGTGGCACTAGCACCGCTCCAAGTGTAAGTTCCATCAGCGTACTCTGGGTTTCCGGGTAGCCCAGTTACCTCCGCATCTTCCGGAACCTCGAGCGCGAACGTTAGGTTTACCCCCTCCATTGTTCTGACTAAGTCTTCTTGGCTAAGAGATTTTTGGATCTCCGGTGGGAGTTGGAAGGTATAGGACCCATCTTCTCCAACATGTAGCTCTCCCTGGACGGTTATGGACATGTCCATATTCACTAGATTGTCGGCGACAGTGAGACTAAGCTCTAAGCTAGATTCGGCAGTTGCACTGCTACCGTCGATCGAGAAGTTCAGCGAATCTTCACTTCCCTTCAGCGAGGCGGTTATTGTTGCCGGTAGGGAAGCGCACCACTCCTCATTTTCGAACCCACTACTTGAAAGCAACACATTGAAGCCAACGGCTAGTGTTGGTTCTTCCCAAGAGAATTCCGTGCAGTTAACGTTTTCCAATATTATCTCGTCCCCGATCCCCGGCGACATTGAAATTCCCTTCCCATAAGGAAGCGCTTGGTTCCCGCCGAAGATCTCCGAGAGCGGTTTTCCCTCGATGCCAGCAATTTCAATGTAGCTGTTGATCATCTCGGCGCTCGCCAAGCCAAGGAACATCTTAAGATTCTCTGGAAGCTCGGCTATGGCAGCCTCTGAAAGGACGGCCTTCCCACTTAAATTTATCTGAAGTTGTCCCGGGGTGGGTGAAGATATTTCGACCAGCACGTCTGCCGAAGGTATCTGAGAAAGAGTTGGGGGTTGCTCTAATTCTTCCCTAGGCATCGTGGCATCGACGGAGGCCGTGAACGTGAAGTTGCCGTCTGATTGAAGTTTGAGGCGAGCATTTACATTCGCTTGTTCTTCTTGCGCGCAGGTGTTTGCAACCGAAGTCAGCAAAAGGACACCAAGGATCAGAGCACTCAAAGAAGCTAACCTCATCTTATCATCTATTTTTATGACCTCCTGGGTATTTAACACTATTGCTGATTACACATGAGCGAATTCTCTGGTTAGTAGGCGGATCCCAAAATAGGCAGATGTGGATGCATAAAAGGAGGTAATTCGAGGGGTGACCAGGAGGAAAAATCTTAAGTATAGGGTTCTCGCAATTATTAATTGCCCCACACGCTGTAGTGTGGGAAGGCGTTGATCCGAGTTTGGGACAATCGGTCCCGCGATGACGGATTACTATCCTAGTGTGGGGTCAATATGTGGGCCTGAACAAGCCGGGCTACCGGAGAGCTCGGGTCCGAGATAAGTCCGACACTCCCATTACCGCCTAGAAATCAGCCTGCGGCCAAGGCCCAAATTCCGGTTGATTCTGCCGGAGACCACTGCTATTGGGGTTCGACTAAGCCATGCGAGTGGAGGGCAGTTCGGCTGCCCCGCGAACGGCTCAGTAACACGTGGTCAACCTACCCTTGGGTCGGGGATAACCCCGGGAAACTGGGGATAATCCCCGATAGGTGGAGGTGCTGGAATGCCCTTCACCGAAAGCTCCGGCGCCCAAGGATGGGACTGCGGCCCATCAGGTAGTTGGTGGGGTAACGGCCCACCAAGCCGACAACGGGTACGGGCTGTGAGAGCAGGAGCCCGGAGATGGGGACTGAGACAAGGCCCCAGGCCCTACGGGGCGCAGCAGGTGCGAAAACTCCGCAATGCGCGCAAGCGTGACGGGGGAACCCCAAGTGCCGATGGTCTTTGACCGTCGGCTTTTCGGGAGCGTAAGGAACTCCCGGAATAAGGGCTGGGTAAGACTGGTGCCAGCCGCCGCGGTAACACCAGCAGCCCAAGTGGTGGTCGCGATTATTGGGCCTAAAGCGTCCGTAGCCGGGCTGACAAGTCTCTTGTGAAATCGAACGGCTCAACCGTTCGGCTTGCAAGAGATACTGTCAGCCTTGGGGCCGGGAGACGCCGAGGGTACTCCAGGGGTAGCGGTGAAATGCTGTAATCCCTGGGGGACCACCAGTGGCGAAGGCGCTCGGCGAGAACGGACCCGACGGTGAGGGACGAAGGCTGGGGGAGCGAACCGGATTAGATACCCGGGTAGTCCCAGCTGTAAAGTATGCGGGCTAGGTGTAGGGTGCCCCACGAGGGTGCCCGGTGCCGTAGGGAAGCCGTTAAGCCCGCCGCCTGGGAAGTACGGCCGCAAGGCTGAAACTTAAAGAAATTGGCGGGGGAGCACCACAAGGGGTGGAGCCTGCGGTTTAATTGGATTCAACGCCGGACAACTCACCAGGGGCGACGGCAGGATGAAGGCCAGGTTGACGATCTTGCCGGACGAGCCGAGAGGTGGTGCATGGCCGTCGTCAGCTCGTACCGTGAGGCGTCCTGTTAAGTCAGGTAACGAGCGAGACCCTCGCCCCTAGTTGCCATCGGCTGGGGCCGGGCACTCTAGGGGGACCGCTGCCGCTAAGGCAGAGGAAGGAGAGGGCGACGGTAGGTCCGTATGCCCCGAATCCCCTGGGCTACACGCGGGCTACAATGCGCGGGACAATGGGTCGCGACTCCGTGAGGAGAAGCTAATCCCCTAAACCCGCGCGTAGTTCGGATCGAGGGCTGGAACTCGCCCTCGTGAAGGTGGAATCCCTAGTAATCGCGCGCCAACATCGCGCGGTGAATACGTCCCTGCTCCTTGCACACACCGCCCGTCAAGCCACTCGAGTGGGGTCTAGGTGAGGCCTGTCCACGTTGGGCAGGTCGAGCCTAGGTTCCGCAAGAGGGGCTAAGTCGTAACAAGGTAGCCGTAGGGGAACCTGCGGCTCGATCACCTCCTTCGAAGCTTTGGGGGTGTCGGACTCTCGGAGGGCCTGTAGCTCAGCGGTAGAGCGTCGGCTTTGCAAGCCGAAGGTCTCGGGTTCAAATCCCGACAGGTCCACCACACTTCCAGCCTGCAAAGCTTTACTTTGCAGGTGTCGGGCAAAATTGCACGTTTGGTGCAAGATGATTGCCATGCATAGGTCCATCCTCCAGCGCCAGCCGAACTAGGGATCAGTAGGAACTGGCACGCTAAGCCACTTGGGGGATGGCTCGGCTCGGGCGCCGAGGAAGGTCGTGACAAGCTGCGATAAGCCCGGGCGAGGTGCACGTAGCCTTTGAACCCGGGATCGCTGAATGGGACTTCCTGGCGCGATAAAATCGCGTCGTTCGCGGTAGCGAACGGGAACCCCGGGAACTGAAACATCTTAGTACCGGGAGGAAAAGAAAGCAAATGCGATGCCCTGAGTAGCGGCGAGCGAAAAGGGCACAGGGCAAACCGAACCTGGTGGGGAAACCCACTGGGGATGTGGGGTTGCAGGACCCGATCGCCATCTCCCCAGGGAAGCCGAAGTCCCCTGGAAAGGGGCGCCATAGAGGGTGATAGCCCCGTAGGCGCAACCTGGGAGGTGTTGGATCGGGTATCCTGAGTACCGTGCCTTGGTATTGGCGCGGGAAGCTGGGAGGCACCAACTCCCAACCCTAAATACGTCCCGAGACCGATAGCGAACGCAGTACCGTGAGGGAAAGCTGAAAAGTACCCCGAAAGGGGGGTGAAAAGAGCCTGAAACCAAGTGGCGACAGTTGGACATGGCTCGAAAGAAATGATTCTCCCCAAAGGAAACCACGGCGACGTGGAAGTACGAGGGGAGAGGATCGGGGTCATGTCGTCCGTTTAGAAACACGGGCCAGGGAGTTCACTGCCGTGGCGAGGTTAAGGAGTTCACCTCCGGAGCCGCAGCGAAAGCGACATGCCCACAGCCCCGTATGGGGTGAGGGGCGGGGTGTGAAAGCGCCCGAAGTCACGGCAGTGAGACCCGAAGCCGGGGCGATCTAGCCCGGGGCAGGGTGAAGCCGACCTCCGGGTCGGTGGAGGCCCGAACCGGTCTTGATGTGCAATTCAGTCGGATGACCCTGGGCTAGTGGCGAAAGACCAATCAAGCCCGGCGATAGCTGGTTCCCCCCGAAGCTGGCCGCAGTCAGGCCCAGCGCGAGGTTGCCAGCGGTGTAGAGCACTGATTGGTGAGTGCGGGGGGAAACCCTCGGCTCACCTGTCAAACTCCGAAGCCGCTGGCGCTGTAGACCGCTGGAGTTAGGGTGCGGGGGGTAAGCTCCCGCCCCGAGAGGGGAACAACCCAGACCAAGGTTAAGGCCCCTAAATGCCGGCTAAGTGTCAAACCAAAGGGCGTCTTCGTCCTTAGACAGCGGGGAGGTAGGCTTAGAAGCAGCCATCCTTTAAACAACGCGTAAAAGCGGACCCGTCGAGGGCGAAGGCCCCGAAAATGGACGGGGCTTAAGCCGGCTGCCGAGACCTTGGGGCAGGCGAAGTTTAGTAGCCTGATCCGGTAGGGGGGCGTCCTGCGAGGGCAGAAGCGCGGCCGTGAGGTCGCGTGGACCTCGTAGGAATGAAGATCCTGGCGGTAGTAGCAGCGAAGTGGGGTGAGAATCCCCACCGCCGAAGGGGCCCGGGTTCCTCGACGATGTTCATCAGTCGAGGGTTAGTCGGTCCTAAGGCTACCCTCAACCAGAGGTAGCCGAAAGGGAAACCGGTTAATATTCCGGTACCGCCCAAGTACCTGCGGCAACGCAAGCTCGGCTCCTGACGCTCAGGGGTACGCCGAGCAGGGCCGTCGCCCTGTCTAACCGTGCAAGCCCGGGGAGTGCCGTAATGGCGAGAACCGGGTGAACGCGGGAATGGCTCGCCTAAGGCGAGTTCGGCGGAGCCCTAGAGCCCGTGAAAAGGGAGCCGAGAATTGGGATCTTGGGCGACCGTACCTAGATCCGACACAGGTGCCCCTAGGTGAGTAGCCTAAGGCGTGCCGGGGGATCCCAGGCTAGGGAAATCGGCAAACTGGCCCCGTGCCTTCGGTCGAAGGGGTGCCTGCCATGCGGATGGCAGGTCGCAGTGACCAGGGGGGGCCGACTGTTTAATAAAAACGTAGTTAACCGCTAGCCCGAAAGGGTGTGTACGGTTAATGAATCCTGCCCAGTGGAGGTACGTGAAGCTGGAGTCCAATCCAGCGAAGCGCCTCTAAACGGCGGGGGTAACTATAACCCTCGAGTAGGGGGTTGTAAAACCCGGCTGTATGCGGGGAAGAGTTGAAAATGCGGGCTACCCTTTGGGTAACAAAGCCCGCGTTTGGTGATCTCGACCCGCAGGAAACCCCGGAGAGCTAGAAAAGCATAATTTAGCAAAGCGTAACAAAGTCCCTCTTAAGGGAACAGAATGTCGCTGGCTTACTTGGTGGGCGTCATGCTGGGTGACGGTGGCGTCTACGGAAACACGTATACAGTTTTCTGTAGGGACGGGGACAAAAGGTTCGTGCAGTGGTGTGCGGAGAGGGTCAGGGAAATCTTTGGGATCCAACCGAGAATTCACAAAGCAGCCCCGAACTGTTGGGCCGTCAGCACGAACAGGGCGGAGATTCACCAATTTATGTGCAAGCTCGGATATCCAAAAGGACGAAAATCGACCGCTGCCAGGATCCCAGAGATTTTTCTGAGGAGTAGAAGTGACAGGATCGATGTCGTCAAGGGGCTATTCGATGCCGAGGGGTATTGTGGAATTGACAGGCAAAAACACGGGAACAAGGTCTATCGGTATCCCTACGTGGGCATTGATATGATAGCGAAGCCAGTAATTAAAGAAGTAAGAAAAATTCTTGGAGAACTTGGCATCAGTTGTAGCCTTCAAGTCAAGAAACCTCGCGCGTGGGGAAAAAATCCGCAGTGGTCCTTGGTGGTCAAAGGACACGGCGGAGTAGCAGAGTTCGAGAAAAAAGTGGGGTTCAGGCATCCAGCGAAATCAGCGCGTTTAGAAGAGCTCGTTGAAGGGGGATCCTCAGAGACCATACGCTGGGCGCCCTAGATAGGGCGATGATATGGTCCACCCTTCTCCAATGAGGAGGGAGCTTAAGGTAGCGAAATGCCTTGCCGCTTAATTGGCGGCTCGCATGAATGGATCAACGAGCCCCCCGCTGTCCCAGCCTGGGTCCCGGTGAACCCACTGGCTGGCGCACATGCCAGGGACCCCCGAAGGGAAGCGAAGACCCCGTGGAGCTTTACTGCAGCCTGTCGTTGGAGTGCGGCTGTGGGTGTAGAGCGTAGGCGGGAGCCTTGGAAGCCGGGTCGCCAGGCCCGGTGGAGGCGCCAATGTAACACCGCCCTCCCGTAGCTGTGCTTCTAACCGCTTCGGCGGGACAGCGGCAGGTGGGCAGTTTCGCTGGGGCGGCAGCCTCTCGAAAAAATATCGAGAGGGCCCAAAGGTCGGCTTAGGCGGGTCAGAAATCCGCCGTCAAGGGCAAGGCCAGAAGCCGGCCTGACTGCGTCCTCACCAACGGAGGACGCAGGGGCGAAAGCCGGGCCTAGCGAACCTCGGTGTCCCTCTTGGTGAGGGCCCGAGATGACAGAAAAGCTACCCCGGGGATAACAGAGTGGTAGCCTGCGAGAGCCCATATCGACCAGGCTGCTTGCTACCTCGATGTCGGTTCTCCCTATCCTGGCCGTGCAGCAGCGGCCAAGGGTGGGGTTGTTCGCCCATTAAAAGGGAACGTGAGCTGGGTTTAGACCGTCGCGAGACAGGTCAGATGCTATCTTTCGGGGGTGTTGGGTGCCTGAGGGGAAGGTGGCCTTAGTACGAGAGGAACAGGCCGCCGGCGCCTCTGGTGTACCGGTTGTCCGACAGGGCAGAGCCGGGCAGCTACGCGCTAGCCGATAAGGCCTGAAAGCATCTAAGGCCGAAGCGGCTCCCGAAAATAGGCACCCATTCCCGACATGCCGAAAGGCACCGGGACCGGTGACGGTCACGGTTGTCGGGACGAGGACCGAGGCCAGAAGACCTCGTTGATAGGCCGGGGGTGTAAGCACGGAGCTTCGGCGACGTGTTCAGCCCGCCGGTACTAATCGTCCGAGGTGCCAGTTCCCAAAGTCCCTAGCTCGGGCGATTCTGGGGATGGACCTATGCATGGTTTTCTTTTTTGTGTTGTTGGGGCGCAACGATGCCCAACTTTCCCACCGGCGAAAAGCGGAGCGGGATTCCAAAATCGTTAAGAGGTTTTAAGATTGGGATTAGAATGGTGGGCCCATAGCTCAGCGGTAGATTGGGTCTAAACCCAAGCCGAAAGCGCCGCCTTCGCATGCGCTCCGGAAAAGGCGGAGGTCGCGGGTTCAAATCCCGCTGGGTCCACCACTTTTCTTTTTAGCATCTGAATGGACCTCCAGAGGAAAATATTAGTAAACCAACATTCAACAACTGAATGGTTTAGATGGTGCGAAAGGGCGTCGAATCTATTCCTCAACCGAGATTCAGGGGAGTCATCTCGAAGTTGGTCCAGATCCTGCGCAAGCGCGTGCCCCGCCTCAGATCTATTGTGCTCTTTGGATCCATAGCCAGAGGGGACGCTGGGCCAAGCACAGACGTCGATTTGATAGTGGTTTCCGACTCGTTTCCCAAATCCCCTTCAAAATCCGCCGACATAATTATCGAGGCCTTTGAAGCGCTGAAGGAAACGGATGAGTATGATAGGTTGCGCAGTGCCGGTATCTTTCTAAACATCGACCCAATAGGTTATCGGGCGGCGGACCTAGGGGGGGTTCCTCCCCTCATGTTGGATGTCGCTCACGAGGGGATACTTTTGTTCGACGATGGGTTCATGGAAAAAGTCCTAGATGAAGTCTCGGCAAGACTAAAGAGGCTGGGGGCGAGGAGGGTGAGGACCAAGAGCGGCTGGTATTGGGATTTGAAGCCAGATTACAAGTTTGGGGAAGCGGTGGAGATATGAGAAACCGAGACATGGCGGCCGACTACCTCCAAGAAGCGGAGGTCTCTCTGAAGCAGGCGGAACTGGCGCTGGAGCTCAGAAGATACAACACGGCCGTCAGAAGGGCGCAGGATTGCTTGGAATTCTCCATCAAGGCGGCGCTTCGACTTGTGGGCATAGAGTATCCGAAAGAGCACGAGGTAAGCGATGTGCTGAGATCCGCAAGTGAAAGATTTCCGAAGTGGTTTCGAGCGGAAATAGATCGAATAGCGAGAGCGAGCGCGACCTTGATTCCGAAAAGGGGGCTAGCGACGTACGGAGACGAGCGGAGGTTCACGCCGGCCGGGGAGCTGTTTGATCGCGACGATGCCCTCGAGGCGATGGACGATGCTAGAAAAAGTTTCGAAAAAGTTAAGCTCTTGCTTCGGTCGTTCGAGAAAGCGAGCAAAAAGCAACGCTAAGGTGAATCGTTCTGGGCCCAAAAGCAACAACTTGAAGTTCGCTTCTCCCCCCGATTTTTTCGGAGTTGTCCCTAGCCGTGCCCTCTCAGCCGCGATGCCTAATTATTGGGCCCGTTGAGCCTACTGTGTCACGATGAGGGAGG
>JAGGTB010000025.1 GCA_021163965.1 Hadesarchaea archaeon
ATATTATATGTAGTATATAGTGGTGTATAAGTGGCAACAACAATTCAAATTAAGTCCGAGACGCGAGAGATGCTCAGGGCTATCGGGGGAAAGGGCGAAACTTACGATGAGATTATCCGCGAACTTTTGAGCGTCTACGAAGCACGATTGGCAGAAATCGAGCGTCGATTCGAGGAACCAAAAGGCAAATACGTTTCTCACGAAGCGCTGAAGAAGAAGTGGGGAATCAAGTGAGTATTCTCTACCATCCCGCTGCCGTGAGGGAACTCGAAAAATTATCGCGGGAAGTTAGAGCGAGGATTATTCAGGCCTTGGAAGAGCTGCATGAAACTGGGAGAGGAGATCTCAGGCACATCCGCCGCGGGGTTTGGTCTTTGAGGGTGGGAGATTATCGGGTCTACCTGAAGCGCACCGATGGAGACGTTTTGGTTGGCGGAGTAGATCACCGAAAGTATGCATATGTCCCGGAGCGTGTTCGGGCTCTCGGAAAGCGGCTCATTGAAGGATAGAAAAGGGTTTCGGCCAAATATTTTTCGAACTGGTGGGATCGCCGATAAAATCCTTCCACTCTTCTTCGTGCCCGCGCCCTCTCTTTCTTAATTCTCTTCGCGCCTCATCGGATGTGATTTTTCCTTTTCTGAGTTTCTCCGCCAGATCTTTTACCGCGCCTTTTCCCATTCCACCTCAGCTCCTCATCAACTTTTGTGGCGTGCTCTCTTGCTTAACTTTCCAACGGTCAAGGCGATTCCAATTATGATCAACCAAGCAATTATCAAAACAATCTCGATGAAAACGAACTGGCCCACCCACGGAGGAGGGGGATACCTCCCAAATTGTGTCACTGAATATTTGAAAAATTATGGCGAGGAATATCCATACTCCGGAAATGATCATGATGGCTTTGCCGACCATCAGCTTGGACATTTTGCTTTTCATTATTCCCCCCCGTTGCGGTTAGGTTTGATTGAAGCGCGGATTACTCCTGAAACAGCCTTTTTTGCCCAGTATTGGGTATATCCAAAGGAAAATGGAAGCCACGAACGCCCCCAGAATAACCGCCACGGTCGTCCATCCCAAAGGCGTGAGCTTTCTCCGTTTCGGACTTTTCTCAAAGCTTCACCTCACTCGTGTTTGAAAAATTCTGACGTTTTGAAATGAAAGTGTTGGATGGTGGGGCCGCCGAGATTTGAACTCGGGTCACCAGCACCCCATTCCAGCGCTTTTTTCTGCGAAGCTGGGAGGCTAGACCAAGCTACCCCACGGCCCCATAACAAGTAAGAAGATTGATTACTTAATATGTTAAGCTTGAATGGGCGAGAGATTTCTGCCTTGATGGATGGCACAGAATACTTAGATTACCTCTAAGGCCCTCCAAAAGCTGCACGTAGTTGGCCAATCGCGTCGTCCAAAATCCCGCACTATGTGGGCCTCGTGTAACCCCACTTCTCCATGGCCCTCTTCAGCTCCGGGTGCTCCTCCGCGTACTCGTCAAGAGATATCCCCTGAAGCGCCGCATCTATGGCTTGCCTAACCGCGCGAGCCCCGGCCTCCCCGCCGTCGGGGTGCCCCCACACACCGCCGCCGACCTGTATAATGATGTCTCTCCCGAGCATGTCCAGTATCTCCGGCACCAGACCTGGATGAAGCCCCCCGGAGCTGACCGGGAACACAGGTTTGATATCCCACCACTCCTGTGGGAGGATCCTTTCCCCGCCCTCGACCTTGGAACTCGTGATGGCCTCCTGAATGGAAAGCACCTCCCTGCGCGACGCCTCGAGCTTCCCTATAACAGTGCCAATATGCAACTGGTCGACCCCCACCAAGCGAGCGATCTTCGCCACGACCAGCATCGACATCCCATGTTCCTTCTTCCTTGTGAAAGCCGCGTGGAAGGCCCTGTGAGCATGCACCGCGAGACCGAGATCCTCGCACGCGTCCCTAAGGGTCTGAACCCCCGCCCATCCGGCTGTGAGAATATCCACCATCACGTACTCCCCGCCAAGTTCCTTGATAAGCTCTGCGCGCCTGACCATCTCCTTTGCCTCTGCTGTCACGTTTATCATGTAGCTCTTGCGCTCTCCCGTCTCGCGCTCCGCTAAATCTCGCATTTCGAAGGTCTTCCTAGCCCTTCGCTCGAACTGATTAAACCTCTGCCCCGTAAGGTTCTCGTCGTCCTTCAACAGGTCCAATCCCCCCTTCCACGCCTCGTAGCCTGCCCTAGCGTGTTCCTCGCTACTCATTCCGACCTTAGGCTTCGGGACCGTCGCCGTCAGCGGCCTTTCTTTAACCCCAAAAATCTTCCTAACACCATCGATGCCAAACTGCGGCCCCGCAAAGGACTCCAACATCTCGCGCGGCCAGCGGACGTCCTCCAGCCTGAGGTTCCGAATGGCCTTCATCCCGAAGACGTTGCCCGCGATCGAGCTCAGTATCTGTGGCATGTTTCCGCCCTCGAAAAGCTCAACCGGATAGCCTATCTTCACCCACGGTCCTTCGATTTCGTACACCCTCGCCATGAGCCTCCGCTTCTCCTCCGACATCGTGGTCAAAGTGGTCCACGTACCAATGGAACTCTCGGATGCCACCCTCCCAGCAGCTTCCTCGATGCTAACACCCTCGGCTGGCTCAATTCTGAAAAGCGCTACGAGATCCTCATCGCTCGGCTCGTAGCCTCGATCCACGAAATCCGAGTACCACTGCTCCCCAACCATACTATCGCCAACAGGCACCTATAATGGTCGGCCCCCGCGGGGCTCATCGCTTGAACTTCATTATTTCTTCCGTGAAGTCCGTGCTCGTGAGCAACATGCGGCGACAGCAATAGCGCTCCACGCCCAAATCGTCCATCACGTCCTTGGGGTCCTCGCCCTTAGCCACGCGCTCCTTAAACTCAGCGTACTTATCGCCGAGCAACTTACCGCAGGTAAAACAACGAATTGGTTCTAGGATACTACCACGCCCCCTCAAGACCACTTAGCTACTGTCTCTCACGTTTTTCGCTAATAAAATTACTGTCTGATCCATTATCTGTAACTCTTCTGATACTTCGCGCGCGCGCCAGGACCGCCGGGTTTCTTTGGCTCCTTCCTGCGCACATCGCTCTTTATCATGCTCCAGTCGTACCCCCTGAACTTCTCACGAACCTCTTCGCTTCCGGACCAATCCGCAAGAGCCCTCGCAATTGCCGTGCGAGCCGCATTTGCCTGGCCCATGAACCCCCCTCCGGACACCCTCACGTGAATGTCCACCTTCTTTGTCAACTCTGGAACGAGCATCAGGGATTCTTGGATGCGAAGACGAGCAATTTCAGGCTGATAAGCCTCAAGCGCGACCCCGTTCACGTATACCCTTCCCTCGCCGTCGCGCACTGTTGCCCTAGCGATAGCGGCTTTGTGCCTCCCCGAAGCTTGAACTATCTTCATTCCCGACACCTAGAGCTTCACCCCAAAATGTTTGCTGAGTTCCTCAATTTTAACGAAGCGCTTCGCGGACAGACGATCGATGTGCGCCTCCGGTAATGAACACGCCTTCTCCTGAACATCCGGAGGCGCTCCCACATAGACCCTCAGGCGCTTGTAGGCCTCCCTCCCCTTGGGCTTATCGTACGGGAGCATCCCGCGAACCGTCCGCCTGACGAGATCGTCCGGCCTCCTCGGATGAAAAGGTCCCTTTCTGGGATTCGTGAGGCTTCGTATCCTCATTCTCGCATCGTATTCGTCGAAAATCTCCTTTCTTCGTCCTGTAACGACAGCTTTCTCCGCATTTATTATCGTGACCTCCTCTCCCGCGAGCAGACGCTTTGCCACGATGCTCGCCATCCTCCCGAGAATCAGATTGGTAGCGTCGATTAGCATTCCCATCACTCCATCAAAATGACGTTTTTCCCCCTCGGATTCATCTCGAGCAACTCGGAAATTGTGATTGCCTTTCCCCCAGCGGCGCGTATTTTCCGAGCCGCTGGAGCCGAGAACTTGAAAGCCGCAATAGTCAAGGGGCGATCGAGTTTCCCAGCCGCGAGGACCTTTCCGGGGATGACTACAGTGACGTCGTCACCCTGAGCATGCCGATTTATATGGCTGAGATTTACCTCCGCCCTCGCGCGCCTAGGTCTGAGGAGTCTCTCAGCTAATTCCAACCACAGCCTCGCCCCAGATCTCTTCCCCTTAGTCCGAAGCTTGCGCACGAGCCTCCGCAAGCTCGGGTTCGTTGGTCCTGTCGGCTTCGGCATTTCCAGCACCCATCGCATGGTTCTCCTATACTTAGAAGACTTAATCAATTAAAAGAGATGGGGGAAACACTTTTCCTCACCAAAGGAGGCGACCGAAACCACATTTTAGACATCATCCCCTCGGGCGCCCTATCTATGGTCTGGGAAACCGAACCTCGCCTCAAGCGATCCGAGGATTTCCCCTCCGCCACTGGGTGATGTGACTTATATTTAGTGCGATATACTTCAAGGCATAATAAATGGAGGAGATTCCCTGCCAGCAATTGTGACGGAGAACCTGACGAGAAAGTTCAATGAACTCGTGGCCGTGGATCACGTGAACCTAGAGATAAAAAGAGGAGAGCTCTTCGGCCTGCTCGGCCCGAACGGCGCGGGGAAAACTACCTTGATAAACATGCTCTGCACGATCCTGCCGCCGACCGAGGGCTCAGCCAAGATCTGGGGCCACGATGTGGTGAAGGAGCCAGACGACGTGAGGAGATCGATCGGGGTGGTGTTCCAAGACCCAACGCTGGACGATCGCCTCACGGGGAGGGAAAATCTGGACTTTCACGCGCGGATGTACGGCATGCCCAAAGAGGTGAGGAGGCAAAGAGCTGACGAGCTATTGGAACTCGTGGGGCTCGAAAGGCAGGGGGATGACCTAGTTAGGACCTACTCGGGCGGGATGCGCCGCCGCTTGGAGATCGCGCGGGGGCTCATGCACCACCCCAAGGTCCTCTTCCTCGACGAACCCACGCTCGGGTTGGACCCCCAAACCAGGCGAGCCATCTGGGACTACATCCAGAAGCTCAACCGGAAGGAGGACATCACTATACTGCTCACCACCCACTACATGGAAGAGGCCGATTACCTCTGCGACCGTGTGGGCATAATAGACGGTGGAAAAATCATTGCCCTAGACCGACCATCCAAACTCAAGGCGAGGCTAAAGGGGGACATTGTGACCCTAGAGGTGCCCAACCCGGAGAGACTCGTCGGAACCCTGAGAGAAAGCGAACTTGTAAACAGGATAGAAGTAGTCAACGGCTTCCTCCACGTGGGGGTGAGAGACGGAGAGAGCGCCATCCCCAAGCTGGTCAGGTTGCTCGAGAGGAAAGGGGAGAAGGTGCAATCGGTGGGGCTCAGGAGGCCGACGCTGGAGGACGTATTTATAAGCTACACCGGGCGAAGGATCCGCGAGGAGGGAGAAGCCGGGGCGAAGGAAAGAATGCGCCTGAGGATGCGAGCGAGGAGGCGGTGAGGTGGAGGCCCAAGCGATCTACACCCTCTGGCTCCGAGACATAAAGTGGTTCGTGCGAGACAGGGTCAGGGTACTCGTCACGTTCGTCCAACCTTTCATGTGGCTGGGGCTGATAGGCTTCGGAATGTCGGGCATGTTCCCGGGAGGCAAAACCAACTTCGCCGGGATGCGGATAGATTTCCTGGACTTCATGGGCACGGGAATCCTTGGGATGACCCTGCTCTTCTCCGGGACCTTCGCGGGAATCGCCGTCCTCTGGGACAAACAGTTCGGGTTCATGAAAGAGATACTCGTCTCACCAGTCTCGAGACTTAGCGTCATGATCGGGAAGGTCCTCGGTGGCGCAACAGTAGCCATCCTCCAAGGACTTCTGATCCTTTGCGCTGCAGCTGCGATGGGGGTGACGCTACCGGAGCCCACCAGGATTCCCCTCACGATAGGATTCATGATAGTCATCGCCGTGGCGTTTGTAAGCGTGGGGCTCGCCTTCGCCTCCAGACTGTCAGATCCGCAAGCCTTTCCGCTCGTGATGAACTTCTTCATCATGCCGCTCTTCTTCCTCTCCGGGGCGCTCTTCACCCTGGACACCGCCCCCGGCTGGCTCCAAGCCCTCGCGTACTTTAACCCAATGACCTATGGGATAGATGGGCTGAGGTTCGCAATCCTAGGAGGATCCCTATTCCCAGTGTGGCTGGACTTCGGAGCGCTACTGGCGTTCGCGGTCGTCGCGGTCCTGCTAGGCGGGTATCTCTTCAGGAAGATGACGATCTAAGTCGTGGCGTTATCGGTAAAGAAACCTTCCAGAGGCTAGAAGCTAGGCAAAGTTGGGATTTCTGAATTGAAGACATCCCCGAAGAGAGAAGATCCTCATTCTGACTCTGACACGGAGCCAAACACGCGTTCGACCAGCTATAAGCTTTTTTTCCTTCGCTCGAAAGTGAAGAGTGATACGGCAACCTCAATGCTTAACTGTATGGTGGTCCTTATCTTAAAACAAAAAGCCAAAACTCTGGGGAGAGAGACCGTGAAGCTCGAAACCTTCCTCAAACCAGAATCGATCGCCGTTATAGGAGCAAGCCGAAACCCTGAGAAGGTGGGCTACAAAATATTCCGAAACCTTGTGGAGTCTGGCTATGAGGGCAAATTATATCCTGTTAACCCGAAGGCTGAGGAGTTGCTGGGAAGAAAATGCTACGGAAGTGTAACGGACATTCAGGAACCCGTCGAACTAGCGGTAATCGCCGTCCCCGCAAAGATCGTTCCTGCAGTGGCCGAGGAATGCGGGAAGAAAGGTGTGAAGGGACTAGTAGTCATATCAGCTGGCTTCAGCGAGACTGGTAGGGAGGGAGCAAAGCTCGAAAGACACCTCGCTTCCATATGCCGAGAGTATGGGATGCGGCTGCAAGGGCCCAATTGCCTCGGAATTATAAACACGTGCAGTCACATGAACGCCTCCTTCGCCTCCGCGAACCCAAAGCCCGGGAAAATAGCTTTCATATCCCAGAGCGGGGCTCTCGGAAGCGCGATCCTGAATTGGGCTAACCAGAAAGATGTAGGCTTCGCTAGCTTCGTCAGCTTGGGAAATGAGGCGGACCTAACCGCAGCGGACTTCATCGAAGCTCTGGCGGATGACGAAGAAACGAGGGTTATAGGGCTTTATTTAGAAGGCGTGGAGGATGGGGAGCGCTTCGTAGAGGTAGCTAAGAAGGTAACGAAAAAGAAACCCATAATAGCGCTGAAGGCGGGAACAACCGACGTCGGCATGAAAGCGGTCTCCTCGCATACCGGTTCTTTAGCTGGCTCAGACACGGCCTTCTCGGTGGCCTTCAAGAAAGCCGGCATCATCCGAGCTTACACCTTAGAGGAACTCTTCAACTTCGTCTTGGCCTTCGAGAACCAACCAATACCGAAGGGGAAAAACGTCTTGATAATAACCAATGGAGGTGGACCCGGAATCTTGGCCGCCGACGCATGCGAAAAACTAGATCTCGAACTTCCACTTCTAGAACGTAATCTCATAGAAGAGCTTGAGAGCTCCCTGCCCCCACAAGCAAGACTTCATAATCCATTGGATGTGCTGGGCGACGCGGATGAAAACCGATACAGTATGGCCCTAGATGCAGGGTTGAAGAGCAAGGAGATCGATGCCCTAATGACTATTGTAACTCCCCAAGCCATGACGCCAGTCGATAAGATTGCCGAAGTCATCGTCGACGCCCGAAAGAGATCCTCAGAAAAGCCGATTCTCACGGTCTTCATGGGTCTTAATGACGATTCCAGACCGATCCAAACCCTAAGGGAAAACAACATGCCGAACTATCATTTTCCCGAGAATGCGGCCTCCGTGCTGAGGGCCATGTACGACTACAGTTCAACACTCAAGCTTAAGCCCGAAGAACCCCCCGAAATGTCGGACGTCAACGACGAATTCGTCGAGGAAGTACTCGCGAATGCGCGAAGACAGGGGAGGGTCAACCTAACAATCGATGAATCCATAGGAATAGCAAGGGCCTACGGCATCCCGACTCCAAGATACGGCATAGCTAGAAGCCACAGGGAAGCCGGGCGGATAGCTGATGTCATTGGATATCCCGTCGCTATGAAGGTGGTTTCCCCCGAGATACTTCACAAGATGGATGTGGGGGGCGTTGTGCTCAACCTTAGGAATCGACAAGACGTTGAGATGAACTATGACAGAATAGTCAAGAGGATACAGATGTCTATGCCCGAAGCTGCAATTTCAGGGGTTTTAATACAGCAGATGGCGCCGCCCGGAAAGGAGGTTATCGTGGGGGCTGTTAGAGATCCACAATTCGGCCCGCTCATTATGTTCGGCCTCGGGGGGAATCTACGTTAACTTCCTAAGGGACGTTTCCTACAGGCTGTGCCCCGTGACGAGAGCCGAAGCGGAGAGAATGATCGAAGAAACTAAAGCGTACACGTTACTTAGAGGGGTAAGAGGTGAACCTCCATCCGATATCGAATCAATCGTAGATGTGATCCTGAGGATCTCCCAAATCATGACCCGTTTCAGGGAGATATCTGAGATGGAAATCAACCCACTATGCGTATATGAGAAAGGGAAAGGGTGCCTTGCATTAGACATAAGAATAACCATTTCAAATGGATGATGGGAATGGAGGAGGATTCTTGGCGAAGCGAAGTATTTACGTAGCATCCATAAAGGAGCTGGCTGGAAAAAGCATAGTGACGATCTCTCTAGCTTTGAAAGCCAAAGAGATGGGGGAAAAGGTTGGGTACTTCAAACCCGTCGGCATAGGTTCATCCTTAAGTGGCGCGGGGGAAGTTGTCGATGAAGATGTTGAGACTATGAAGGAGATACTTGAACTCGAGGAAGAATACGAGCTTATATGTCCAATAACCCTCGGAAAAAGCGAATTTTTGGAGGAATTCTCCAGAACAAAAATCGAAGAGTATAATAAAAAAATTTTGGAAGCATACGAAAAAATTTCGGAAGATAAGGACATTATGCTAATCGAGGGACCTGACACTTTATCGACAGGCGCTTTCCTAAACCTATCCGTTCCGAGACTCGCAAAAGCTTTCTCTTCCAAGATTCTCCTTGTTGCTCAAGTTAAAGATGACTACGTTGTGGATGAACTCATTCAGGCCCGTGACTACTGCGCCAAATGGGGCGTATCGCTGTTCGGAGTTGTATTAAGCCGCGTTCCAACCGATAAGGCGACCAGAACGGAATATGTCATCAAAAAGCATCTCGAAGAACAAAATCTTAAGGTTTTGGGAGCGATTCCGGAAGAAAAGACGTTGAGCGCCCTAACAGTTAGAGAAGTATACGACGCAGTTGGGGGGGAGATACTCGCCGGAAGGGGAGGAATGGACAAGATAATCCAAACTTTCCTGATAGGCGCCATGAGCATGGAAAGCGCCACGAAATACTTCAGAAAAGCCACCAACAATCTCGTGATAACCGGAGGGGACAGAACCGACATAATATTCGCTGCCCTAGAAGCGGGCACGTCAGCTCTGATCTTAACGGGTAACCTACACCCAAGCGTGAAGATTCTGTCGCGAGCGGACGATTTGGCCGTCCCCGTAATTTTAGTGCCTCACGACACATTCACAACGTTGCAGCTGATTCAAAAAATCATTGGGAAGATCAAACCTAAAGATAAGAAAAGAATCGACATCGCAAAAAGGCTTTTCGAAGAGAACACGGAATGGGAAAAGATCCTGCAATAAAACGTATGGGATTATTTAGCGCCCGGATTGGAAGAAAACGCGGGTGTGAGAGGAACGATAGAAGTGAGATAGAGATGTCGAGCAAGAAGCTTTTTTTTCCAATATCGTTGCTCGTTACAATATCTCTGTTGTTGCTTCCTCAGTCGTCTGTGAAGGCGTGGCAATATGGCTACTCAATGGATCCTACTACATCCAGTATGATCCCATAGAGATACCCACCCACGGCATGTATTGGTCACTCCACCCGATTATGCTACAGTTAGTTTATACAAACAAAGGCATTATAAAAACTGCCCCTCCAGTCAGAGGTAGGCTAGGGACAACGTCGGGAGAATAGCTGAATCACATCGTTCAACTGGCTTTGGTAACATTTACGTTTACAAAATAGCATTGTGGGTTCAAGTGATCTCAACGGGAGGGAGAAATTGCGGCCCCAGCTTGCGTGTACGGCGACTCATCACCCTCGTCTGTGCGAATCTACGACAGCGCTATCCCGGAGGGACGCGAGAGGCCGATACCTCTAACCATCCGCGTAGGAGAATAGAAACGCTGCGATCAGTCCGACGACGACGGAGCAGTGAGGATTAACGGGAAGCGTGGCGGTGGCTGTGCTTCTAGCCGACCAGAGGTAAAGGGAGAGATTTACCTTCAATTCTCACTTTTCGATGCCCACCATTGAAACCCACCACAAGAAGTAGGAAGAACAAGCTATAAGAAAACTAAAGAAGACTACTTGGTTGGAGGAGAACAAGTAATGAAAATAACGATAGTCTACGACAACGAAGTGTTGAAGGGTGGATTGACAGCGGGCTGGGGTTTCTCCTGTTTGATTGATGACGACGTTTTATTCGACACGGGTGATGATGGCATGGGCCTGCTGCACAACATGAGAGAGCTGAGCATCGACCCGGGCAACATAAAATCAGTCGTGTTGTCGCACGGCCACGGGGATCACATCGGCGGTTTACCTGAGTTGCTCGAAGAGAATCAAAAACTTACCGTGTACGCCCTACCGTCGTTTTCCAAGTGGCTGGAAAGCCAAATCCCCGCAAAAACGAAACTCGTTGAGGTTCGAAAACCGATGCAAATACGCGAGAGCGTCTTCACAACGGGCCCGCTGGGCACCCGCTTTGAAGAGCAATCCTTGGTCTGCCTAGACAAAAAAGGAGCTTTTGTGATTACGGGCTGCTCCCATCCCGGACTGGGAAGCATCCTGAGCGCGGCATCGAAGTTCGGCGAGGTGTACGGGGTCATCGGCGGCTTCCACGGGTTTAGCGATTTCGACATCTTAAAAGAGGTCAAGCTGATTTCCCCCTGCCACTGCACGTCGCACAAAGAGGAGCTGGCACGGATGTTCCCGAAACAACATCTAAGGTGCGGGGCAGGGCTGGTGGTTAAATGAGCGAGCTCAAGAGGGTTATCATCCCGATTATCTGTGCCGCGACCATTGGTGTTTTCGCTTGGTTGGCCATCGAACGTGAGACAGCGGCCCCACTTCGGCTCGGAGAAAACGCTGCGGAGAGGTACATCGAAATAGTCGCAGATGGACCGATTTTGCACTATCGAGAAACCCTCTCCTGGGACAAAAATCAATTTCTCCAGATCATGGAGGACCAAAATGACTTTCTCCCCGCCCAAATTGAGAAGTTTAACGAGAGATACGACGTAGTTGCCGATAATTTCGGCGTTGAGTTCAACGAAGAGAACAATGCAACGGTTTTCAAGTGTGACGTCCACGGTAAGGAGTATGCAAAAAATAAGTATGATTTACTCTGGTTCCTAAACGTCCACGGGCTGGATCTCATCTACGACTTCACGGAGTCCGAAAGGGAACTCTCGTGGAGGGGAACTATCGACAACGTGGACACGACCGTCGTTCTCAGCTTTCCCTTCCCAATCGCTCACTGTCACGGACATGTATGGCCAAAGTAAGCCAAACTACTCTGGCGCAATCCTTTCCATTATCCCTCATGCCAAATCTTTTCTTATTTCACCGTTCGGCAGCATGTTGTCGGGGTGGGATTCCCCCCTTTCTTCCATGCGGTACCGTACGCAGTTTTTGTAGTCACCCATACAGTAACGCTCGATCCACTTTCTCTCCAGCTTCCCCTCCTCGTAGAATCTCTTCATCGGGCAGACCTCGTACCATTTGCAAACCTTTCGAGCCATACGATCGCGTGAAGATAACTAGGCCAAACGTTAAATTTAACGGACGCCCTCGACAAAACCCATTGGTGGAAGATGCGCGAAAAAATAAATGAATTTAAAAAGCTGAGTTGGAAAATCAGGAGTTGCAAAAAGTGCGAGCTGTGGAAAACTAGAACCCACGCACTTCCGGGTGAGGGCAACATCTTTTCAAAATTGATGATCATCGCGCAGGCTCCGGGCCATACTGAAGACAGAGAGGGGAGAATGTTCGTTGGACCCTCTGGGAAAAAGCTGAACGTACTGTTTGAGAAAGCAGGCATCTCAAGAGAGAAGGTATTTATGACAAATCTCCTCAAGTGCGTGCTCCCCCATAACAGAAAACCCCGCCCGGAGGAAATCGAAACTTGCGCCCCTTACTTAGACAGAGAAATGGATTTGGTGGATCCGGCTATCATAGCTACTTTGGGTTATTTCCCCGCCAGATATGTTTTCAAGAAGTTTGGAATTGAAGACGAGCTGGATTTCCCAAGAGTTTGCGGTGAAGTTTTCTCAGTCGGTGCCAAGAGGATAGTTCCTTTGGGCCACCCAGCAACGTTGCTCTACCGCGGATCGCTCGAAGGGAAAATGGTGGAAAACTACAGAACTCTGAGGAGATTGCTCGATTCGGTTTGAAGATCTAGCGAGGTTAGCTTCTTTGTCTACGCATTTAAGTTGCCGACAAGACTAAGATCAGTATCACAATACCTATGATGGTAGGTATCAAGCTCACTGTGAGAACACGGTTTGCCATATCCGGATCGTCATCCTTAATTCCGAGGTAACCGAGAGCCCCGATGAGCACGCCTCCCAATAGTGCTGCGAGGTACCACCAAGGCGTTGGACTAACCGCTCTTTTCCTCTTTGCCATTTCCCCATCTCCTTTGGTTTTGTTTTAATTTTATGAACAAAAAGCTATAAATCAGTTAAGCAACTGGCGCTGTTTACAATAAGCAGGTTATCAGACCTCCCATGCAATTTCTCTCCCATTCCCACGCTTGATCGAGTCCTTGACTCGCTCGATCGCGAACTTGCAGGGAACTCAGGATTCTGAAAATGCCAACGGCAAAGGTATGGGCTATCTTGGTCTCTACCCGAAATACTTAAACATTCGGTAAAACCTCGTGGCGTAGAAGGAAGTTTTCTTCCATATTAGAAAAAATTCATTCCACTTCGTGTTCCAGTATTCAATCATCGTTCTAACTCCCCCATTATTCAAAATTTAATAAGCACATCCGGTTTTGTTTGGGAAATAACCGGAGAATTGGCCTGATTTTACCAATGAAACTATGGTGCGGGGGGTGGGATTTGAACCACGGACGGCCACTAGAATAGACGCTTTATAAGAAGAAGACTATAATCACTATCGGGGGTTCACATTAGCTCTGTAGCTAAGCCTATCGGCTTGGAGGTTGCTCAAACCTTAGTGAAGATTAGGGACGAAATTGATAGAATACTTGAAACGCTCGAGATAACTAATGATGAGGAACTAATGCGGGGAATTCGGGAGGGACTAAAACAAGCGAAGCGAGGAGAAGGCGTTTCCGTCGATCAACTTTTACGTAAGCTTAGGAAAAGCGGTTAGGTTTTTCTGTAAATTCGCTTTCTATGCCCCACCTCTACCAACCAAATGGTGCCCTCTTTTTCATCTACCCAATAAATGACCCGATAATCGCCAACTCTCAAGCTAAAAAGGCCGCTGAGTTCGCCCTTGAGCATCTTGCCTTCATAAGGATCGTCTGCAAGTTTGCTCGCTTTGTTTAGAATTCTGCGCTTAGTTGCTGCATCAAACTTATTTAAACTCTTGACGAACCGTGGAGTTGCCTTAACTTGCATGTGATCACAGCCCGTGGATTCGCATGCTGGGTGATGGGTGGCTATCGCGCTCGCTTTTTTTAAAATTACTTCAAGCTCTGCTAGGTGATACTCCAGGTTTAATTCTCCAATTGTTTTCTCGTCTTTTTATAAAGTATTTTATAAAGTCCCAAATAAGTTCATATGTTTTGTTTTTTAGCCACTCTCTGTTATGATCTCAACGATGGAGGCTAACAACAAAAAATTCAAAGCTGTTGAATAGGTGACATTGTGTCCTGCCAATGTGAAAAGCAGTATCAGCATCCCCCAGTAGAGAAAAGAATGACATCAATGTTTTCCTTTACGTGGTCTCTTAACTGAGCAAGAACATCATATACTTCCGAGACAGCCCAAGGTTCTATGTTCACTTAGAGATGGAATAAGAGTGGAAATACAGTTGATCCTCTATACTCAGATAACCGTTGGAGTAGTGGTTCAGTCTCTTGTCTGAAGTGTTCGAAGGTGTTATGCATGTAACTCACGAAATTGGCTGTCGAAACGTAGATGCTTTAAAAGAGGATTCTAAACCCAGGCTGAGCGACTTTCATTTGTCCTGACAAAAGCGGGACGCCCGTCATACCGGAATCCCGAACGGGGCCCGATTCAGCCTTTTCAACCTATGGTGCGGGGGGTGGGATTTGAACCCACGGACCCCTACGGGACAGCGCCCTCAACGCTGCGCCTTTGACCAGACTTGGCTACCCCCGCCGTACAGGTTCCTCAACTTCCCCACAAATTCTTTCGACTTTCCCTCTAAAATTTCTGCCGCCTTCTCAATTATCTTTTCCGGGGGCATCGCTCCGGAGGACTCGACCCTGAAGATGAACTTCGTCGGATCGTACCCGACCTCGATCGCTCCCTTCGGGCAGGCCTCGACGCAGTTCTTGCACATGTTGCAGCGCTCCAGATCCTCGACCACCAAATGCTCCCCGCTCAGCTTTAGCAGGCTCCTCGGGCAGGCCTCGACGCACTTGCCGCAGGCGTTGCAAAGCTTCTCGTCGACATCGATCGTCGGCATGTACTTGTAGCTTATGACCCCGGGTTGCCACTTCGCGTGGTCCTTCCCCCTCCCGAGGCGGGCGATCGCCACCAGCTCCAGCCTCTGGCCCTCGCCCAGCCTCACGATGGGGATGGAGTCGCTGACGGGGACGACCTCCTCATCGGAGGACTCGAGGTCCCCGCTCACAATCAGCGCCGGTCCCCTCTTCTTCAGCGTCAGCGTCACGCTGCACTTGGGACAGCGCTTGTCCTCACAGGTACACTCCTCCGGCAAGAGGTACCCGTCCGGCGTCCGGAGGGGGATGAGAGCCAAACGGTGAGCGAGTATCTCGTCGTTCATTATGGAATCGTTGACGATGAAGTCCACCTCGTCGACGGCCATCGTGGGGACCTCCAGCATTACCGCGCGCCTAACGGCGTTCGCGAACGCTGGGGTCGTGCCGGACAGAACGAACTTCAGGTTTTTCCCGTCGTGCGCGAGAACCTGCACTTCCATCCAATCGCCTCACAGTCTGCGGCCTCTCCGGCCTCCCTTCTTCCGCGTGCCATCGTGCGGGATCGGCGTGACGTCTTCTATCCGCCCAATCCTGAGACCCGCACGAGCCAACGCCCTTATCGCCGCCTGAGCCCCCGGACCGGGACTCCTAGCCTTACTACCCCCGGGCGCCCGAACCTTTATGTGAACTCCCACAAAACCTTTATCCTTCGCCTCTTCCGCCGCCCTCATCGCCGCCTGCATAGCGGCATAGGGGGAGGATTCCTCGCGGTCGGATTTCACTATCATCCCCCCGGAAACCTGCGAAACTGTCTCGGCCCCGGTGAGATCCGTGATGTGAACTATCGTGTTGTTGAAGGACGCAAAAATGTGAGCCACTCCCCATCTCTCCTTCGGCACCTTCATCCCTCCTCGCTCGCCTTGGCTTCCCCGACCCGCTCAGATCCACGAGCAAACGGGGAGTCGGGGACATAGCCTATTTTTCCCTCCTCCTCCGCGGTCACGAGGTAGCTGGGTACCGTAACCTTCCTCCCCCCAATTTGAATGTGGCCGTGGACAATTAATTGACGGGCCTGGCGCGGCGAGTTGGCCAAGCCCTTCTTGTGGACGATCGTCTGGAGGCGGCGGTTCAGGATGTCCTCGATGCTCAGTCCCAGAACGTCGTCTAGAGTCCCTTCGGAGCCTATTAGGCCCAGGCGCCGCAGGCGAGAGAGCAGTTGCCCCGCTTCTCTCTCCGCTTGGGCGCCGGACGCGGACAACAGGAGCCTAGCCTGCCGTCTGAAGTTCCGCAGGACTGTCTCCGCCCTCCAGACCTCTCTCTTCCTGCGCATGCCGTATTTTCTGAGCAATTCGTCTTCGGCGTCCATGCGGCTCTTTTCCCAAGGGTGTCTCGGGGTAGAGTACTTCTTCCGATGCCTCCTAGGATCGCCCAATCACATCACCCCTTCTTCTTGGATTTCTTCGCCGCCTCTTCCCTCATCCTCGTCTCCTTCCGCTTCACCCCGACCGTTATGCCCTTACGGCCAGTCGTCCTGGTCCTCTGCCCGCGAACCCGCAGCCCGCGCTCGTGCCTGATCCCGCGGTAGCTTCGGATGCGGCGCTCCCGGGCTATGTCAAAGCGGAGGGCCATATCGATCTCGCCTCCGATGAGGTGCTTGTCTTCCCCGGTTTCGATATCCTTCCTCCTGTTCAACGCCCAAGCGGGGATTCCGTGGGCGGACGGGTTCTCCAGTACATCGGTCAACCTCTTCATTTCCCCGTCGTCTAGCGCTCCTATTTTCTTGAACATGTCTACCTTCGCCGCCCGAGCAACGGCATGAGCCATCGTCCACCCAATTCCCTTGATCTCGGTCAGGGCTAGGCGGACTTGCTTCCCGCCGTCGAGATCCTTCCCCGCCAAGCGAACTATCGGCTTGATTTCTTCCTTTGTCTCGGCCATTTTTCTCGCCTTTTACCCTACGTAATCGCGCGAAACGCCTATTAAGCTATTCGGAATTTTCGGTGGCGCCGGGGCTGGGATTTGAACCCAGAAGGCCCAGAGGGCCACCGGCTCTCCAAGCCGGCGCGTTAGCCTGGTTCCGCCACCCCGGCGTCAATTTAACTATGACCTAAGGATTATAATGCCATTTCTCCTTCCCGCGACAGCTCGAAATGGCAACGGTTCTGCATACGAACTTTTTCGCGACTCCCGGTCGGCCTGTTACGCGCGAGCACAGCTACCGGCGGACATTTGTTACATTAAAACAAAGATTTCCGGCGGGCCCGGGATTTGTTATATATATAACAAAGATTTTTCCCGGGCGTCAGATCGATTGTCGTATTTGGTGGCAGCGAAATGGCTGAGTTGTTATATCTATTGAACTCTGAGGATGAAGTTTCCTAAGCTTCCTCCTTTCTAATCTCATTCAAGGCTGGGCTAACGAGTGATGGTGAAAAATTCAACCCTTTAGTTTCAAAAGCCGAAAGCTGAGGTATTTAAAGAGAATCTTCCATAAAGTAAACAGGGGGGAATGGAAGAAAAAATCGAACAGCTTTTCGAGATACATGAGAAAAGCGAGGAATGGTTCAGCGCTCATCAGAAGGAGCTCGAGCGAAAATATGAAAGCAAATTTATCGCTATCAAAAATCGAGAGGTCTTAGCCGCTGAAGAGGAGATAGAGAAACTACTGGAACTTATTGAGAGAAAAGGTGAAGATATCAATCGGGTTTTCATCACTTTCATCCCGCCTAAGGGTGTAGCTGCGATTCTATAGAGGGAGACCATGAAAATCCCCCTCAGGATACGCATACGTTTTGATCAACCGATGCCATTTGCATTCATAGGTTTTAAGATCCCGCAAATACCGCATTCGTCCGATGCCAATTTGGGTTTTGGTTGATACTGGCAGTCCTTGGACAGCAATAACTCCCTATGATGCAATGAAGCTGGCTATCCCCACTTCGGCTCTGAAAGTGGATGCCAAGTACCCTAACATCCTGTTTGCCGGTGAGAAATTTCGGAGGTTGATACTAAAGGACGTTGACTTAAGGATTAGAGATGAGGCAGGGAAAACAATAGCTTTTGATTTACCATCGGTTAGCATTTTAAGTCCCACGAGGAACGTTCCCCCCAAAGAATTCAAAGGGATTCCAAGTGTTTTAGGAGACGATTTCCTAGATGCGAAAGGATTTTGTTTGCATTTTGACCCAAGCAAGAGGGAGGCTTTTCTTTTTAGCGAGGAAATTTGACCTTAGGGTTCACTAAATTATGATATAACAAGGATTTCGCCCGGCTGAGAGGGATTTACGTTTCGAAGACGATGACACGGGGGATGACGGGTTCCGGCCACCGATACCCGCTTTAGATGAAGAATCACCTCCCACAAATTCCCGCCCCCGGCTCAAGTCGGGCATTTGTTATATATAACAACGATTTGGTGGGTGCCAGCATCATCACCACTTCCGCGGGTAAGTGCCGGGCTCCATCACGACTCTCTCGGGCTTGGCGACTATCCCGTGATCCGCTTCCCGGATTTCCCTAGACGTCATGAGGCTCTTGGCCAGGGCTATGAGTTCCCCCTTTAGAGTCATGAGCGCGACGAGGGTCCCCAGCGAGATCCCCGTCTCCACGCCCAGAACCCCCGGGGCAGCCAAGCTAGCCCCGTGACAGATGGCATCAACAGCGGCGTCGCGAACGAAAATCTTAGGCAAGTGCGAGACGGCCACCTCTACTGGCTGAACCACCTCGCGGAGGTATTTTTCCGTTCCGTTCTCCTTCCAGAAAGCGTACGCATCCGCCAGGTCGTGAAGCTTCACGAGGGACTCATCCTCCCTAAAGGGGCCGGTTCGGGTCCTCCGCAGCTCGACCATGTGGGCGCCGCACCCGAGGGCCTTCCCCATATCGTGGCAGAGCTTCCGCACGTAGGTACCCGCTTGGCACCCGAGGCGGAAGAGCACATCCCTCCCATCCCTTTCGATGAGCTCGAGGTAATAGATCCTGCGCCTCCTGAGGCTCCTCCGCACGGCGGCGCGGACGGGAGGGCGCTGGTAGATCTCCCCCTCGAACTCCTTCATGACTTGCTCGAGGAGGTGATCGGGTACATCTCCGTGAAGGTGCATGAGGCAAATGTACTCCTTACCTGCTGGAAGAAGCACCTGCATTACCTTCGTGGCCCTTTGAAGGGCAACGGGCAGGACCCCGCTGACCTTTGGGTCGAGCGTCCCCCCGTGACCGGCCTTCGGCACCTCCAATATGCGCTTCACCCAGCTTACCAGTTCGTGAGACGTCGGGCCCACGGGCTTGTCTAAGTTGATCACACCTAAGCGGAGGTAATCCGTAATGGCTCTCTCCCTAGGTTCACAACCGTAATCGGGGTTCGACACATCGTGGGCGCGGATTAAAACCTCCCGCCTAACATCGGAGGGCAAGCTACCCAACTTCCCCACCTAGCCCTCCGGCCCCTTCTCCGCCGGCTCCTCCGAAGCCCGTTCCTCCGGTTCCTCCTTTCGAGGCCCCTCCATCGCTGGCTCCTGCGTCTCCACTGCGCCTCCTCGCTTTCCCTCTCCAGCCCTTTCCGCAGTCTCGAGAGCGCGTGCGACCTCCTCGTCGGGAGCATCGCGCCCTATATCCAGCTTCATCTCAAGGGGTTCGAGATGCTTGATATTACATCGGCGTCGTCTGACCTCCGGCCCGCTGACCAGAACGTATGTTTCGTCTATTACGTCTACGACCACGCACTTCTTGCCCGCTTCCCTTCCGGCTGTTTTCACGCAGACCCTTCCAATGTCCACTATTCATCCCCCCTATTCTTTCTCGTCATTAATTCAATTACCTTCTCGAGCACTTGAACCACTTCCCTCTCATTCAGCCTCTCCGTGCTGAGGACTACATCGAATACCGAGTGATCATTTAGGTCGATACCGTAAAGTTTCTTATAGCGTTTAGCCTCGCTTCGCTCCCTGGCGAGAGTTTCCCTCATCACGTCGTCGACATCCCTGTTTTCCCTCTTAGCGATGCGTTGCACCCTCGTCTCAAGTGATGCCGTCAACAGGATTTTTACATCGGCGCTCTTTGCCATCCAGCCGGCAAGCCGGGCATCGATCAGCACATTGCCTGACTTCGCCTCCTCCGCCGAGCGCTCGTCTATCTCCCGATCTATCTCGGGGTGTCCCTCAACGTAACGCGAGAACTCATCAAGCGACATCCCCCGCTCCCTTGCCATCTGCCTGAAGACAACGCCAGCTGATACATACCGAAGGCCGAACTTCTTCGCCAAGGCCTTCGCGGCAGTCGTCTTTCCGGCCCCATGCAATCCGCTGATCGCGACGGTCGGCACGATCTCACCAACCCTCCCGTACCAACAGTTGCCTGAAAAATATAACAGACCCGAAGTAAGTAACGATGAGCCAAGGAAGAAGACCAAAGTGGGTCCCAATGAGTGGTAAGTTCATCCCGAGAGGGACCCAAGCGACGACCCAACCTCGATATATCCACCCAAGAAGAGCCCAAAGGAGGAAGTAAGGAACCAGGAGAAAAATTACTTGTTTCTCCGTCGTCCACCCGGACACCTGCTCGCCTAGTTCGGCGAGACGTGTCTCCAGTTCCCTTGCCTGCTTAAATTTCTTCTTCAACCGGATCTCCCGCATCTCTCTCCGTATTTCCTCCGCCTCAGCTTGAATTTCCTTCAGTCTAGACCAGTCCACGGAGTACTTGCACAAAATCGTGGAGACCGAAGCGAAAAAAGTGGATATTACGAAAACTAGGATGGCTGAATAACGGTAAATAAAGTGGAGCCCAACTCCGGCCTCCCCGGTTGCCGATAAGAGTTTCCCACGAAGGTCACGCGCAAGACTTTCCTTCTCCTCCCTCGAAATATCCTGATTATCCAACTTGGAATAGAGGGACACGAAGTCGCCGTTTATTTGGTCAACTAGAGCATCATCAAAATTCTCGATCACCCCCCGGATTCTCAAATATTGTCCGTATGCCCTCGCCAACTCGTTCTTCGCATTGCTAATCCTCCCATTTCGAATGGCCGCAATCGAATCGTCAATATGCCTGAACATGTCTTCGACGGTTCGATTTCCCACGTGACCTTTCACAGCTACCGACGCTAGGATTGTGGAGATGATTGTTGCCACCGTCACGCAAGCTAGCACCGCCCTAGTTCGACTCACCTCAATCACCGATTATCAATTTTCTAAAGACGAAAGATGTCCCGAACGAGCAGATGACATACCAAGAGATGAATCCCATCGAGACCATTCCGAGAACGGGGAGGGTAAAGGGTAACCAAGCCACCACCCACCCAGAATAGAGCCACCACAAGAATCTAAAAAGTACGAAGAAGGGGGCCATGTAGATAACCGTGGGTTTCATCACTTCAATCATCATCCTGCTTTGGATGGGCGCAATGTTTTTCCTCTGCTCGATCTCCAACTTGTGCAGACGTTTAAAATCGCGAGTGCGGTATGCCTCCCTGTATTCACGAGTGTATCTGTTGATGGTCTCCCTAGCATTCCTCACCCATTCCCAGTCGACAATGTACTTGCTCACCAAATTTACCAACACGTTGAGAACCACGGAAATGAGCAGAACTAAATAAACAGCGTACCGATAAATGGGGGAGATCCCAGCACCTGCTCGCTCTCCAATGCTCGATATCATAGACCGTAACTCTTGAATATTTTCCTTCGTCGGCTGTTGCACGAGCGAATCAAAGGTCTGAATAATCCGCTCGTTCTCCTCTTGAGTTATGGCTCCGGGAGGGAGGTTCCCCGCAAATTCCACGTAATACTCGCGCGCGTTTTCGATGGGTGCCTTCGCAGAATTCTCATCCCCCCTTCGAATAGCCACAATGGCGCTGTCGAGTTTGTTCAGGGTTTTCCAGAGGGGCTCCCTCTCGGGGGGTGAAGGAGCATATAACCATACAATTAGTACCACCACAATCGTGATGATCCCCAAGGTCTTGAACTTACTCAACCCAGTCACCTGAGGGCTTTGACCATCTCATCCGCAGCCTCGTCGACACGACCCTCCCTGTTCTTAATTATCTTCACCGTAGCTCCCGTCATCATGGCGTACGCCATTGCCGCCGCGCGATTCATTTGCTGGTGCTCAGATATCTCCTCCGAGAGTTCCTCATCCCTGCGCCTGCTTGCGTCCCTGCTTCTCCTCTTGGCAATCTCCTCTGGGCTCGCCTCCACTATGATCAGGACCCTCGGATTCAACCTCTCGAGCACCCACTTCGGAAGTCCCGGGAAGTAACCCTCGGGTTTCTTCACCGTACAGTGGGTATCGACGAGTACTGGCTTCTCCTTTGCCAGATTTGCTATCCTCTCGGCTGCCCCTTCTTGGATTCTCCGGTAAATCTCATACTTTATTTTTCGCATTTCATCCCGATCTTTTACCCCGACCTCCTCCCGCGCTATCTCCAACATGACATCGCCGTAGTTGACCAGCTCGTATTCCAGACCCACTTCCTTGAGCCTCTCCAACGCCAGCTTGACAACCGTGCTCTTCCCTACGCCAGGAACTCCGGTTACGACCGCCAGTCTACTCACCGAGGAACCTCCTAGCCATCGGAAACATCTCCGATATTTGTTCCCTAGCCATCTCTTGGTATAGTCTATAGACTATGCTCACGGTCAGTAATATACCCGTGCCGCTACCCAGAGCACCCAAGAAGTCCGCTCCAGCCGACAACGCACCGACCGCAGCACCGCCCAGAAGCGTGACCGCAGTGATGTAACGGCTTAACACGCGCTCCATAATTCTAATATCCCGTCTGAAACCGGGAATCGACATCCCGGAGCGGTGGAGCTGCTGAGCCACATCCCTGGGGCCCATATTGGTCATGTTGATCCACATCCAAGCAAATCCCATGGACGCGCCCACTAAGATAACCAAGTACACCACGGCCCGAATGGGATCAGCAGCCACTTGAGTGAGACCATTCGGGGAATTTAGATACGTGTTAATAAACTCCTGGAAGGATCCGCCAAAAATTCTTCCGATGAGCCGGAAATTCGCGAAAAGTACGGAAGCCAAAATCACCGGAATGACGGAGGCGTAGAAGAACCGAATGGGGTATCTGCCACGAATTCCCCCAAAGCGACTGTAGGCGAGCGGAACCTCGACCCGCACATTTTCCGCATAGATGACTATGAAGAATATTGCCAAGGTTGCCAGCACGCCCACCATGCTCGGCTCGGGCCATGGTCTGTAAAAGACCCCATCAACAAAAAACTTGGGGATGGCTCCACCGAGCTCTCCTGGGAAGGCACCAGACTCGAGTGGATTAAACGCCTGCCAGAATACTGCCGAAGCCACTCCGCCAGCGATGAATAAACTTATCCCGCTTCCGAATCCGTACTTCGACACCAACTCGTCGAGGTAAATCACTATGATGACCCCCAGCGTGAGCTGGGCTATCAGAAGCAAAATAGCTTGAAGTGAAATCGGGGAGCCGAAAGCGCCGCCGAGCGTATAGGCTGCGGCTTGGATAACGCCGATGAAAATGGCCAGCATTTTCTGCACCCCTGTGAAGAGCGCCCGATCTCTAGATTGGGTGAGGTCCAAATTGATGATCCTCGCGCCGACCAAAAGCTGCATGATAATGCCGGCCGTGACTATTGGCCCAATCCCAAGTTGCATTAGTGTCCCACTTCGGCTGGCAAGAATGTATTGGAAACTACCCCACCAGTTCTGCGCTTCAGCCGCCATCCCGTACAGCGGGATTTGGGCCATTATCAGATAGACAACCAAAGTCAGAGCTGACCAGATGAATTTTTCTTTAAACGGCACGTGTCGCTTCGGGACGGATACTTCGGGGAGCTTACGGACGAGAGGCTCAAAAACATAAAGCTTCGATTTTGGCGCTTCCTCCACCTAACTCACCCGGCTACCGCTTCGCCACCTGCGCCTTCTATTTTCTCCTTCGCCAGCTTCGAGAATTCCTTAGCCACGACTTTCATCGCACGGGTTACTCTCCCCCTACCCAATACCTTCTCGACACCCAACTTGTCAACCTCCACCACAAACTTGCCGTCCTCGCGCCTGACCTCCTCTTTCTCGATGAGCCTATCCAAGAGCTGGTCAAGTTCCCCCACATTAATAGTAGGCTTTACAATCCCGGCCTTCTTGGCCACGGACTTGAACCCTCTCTTACCGAAATACTCGATTCCGCTCCTGACTATGGTGGTCCACTTGTGCTTGTGACTACCGGCCATCCCCCTTCCACCCTTATGTCCGGCGCCACGACGCTTTTTCACGCTCCCTCCACCCATCGTCCGCGATCCGCGCATTTTCTGAACCTTTCTGCGTCTACGGACGACCATCGAACCACCTAGCTCATGCGTAAAATTAAATCGTTTATTTCACTGCCTCGGTATCCGAGCGCTCCGCCATCTTTTATTGGGCGCTTAATCCTCCCGTACCCTCCCTTGGGCGGGTGAAGACGAAAAACCTTCTTCAATCCGGGCAAATCCTCAATCTTCGCTCTCCCCTCCAAAAGCGCGCGCGAAAATTCCCCAATCGATTTGAACTCAGTGTTCGAGCTGACAAACTCGTCCGTTAAACGCTTGTCCCCCAGCAGCCTACCCCTCTTGCGCAAAAGATGCTCGAGAGTCTCCGGAGAAATTTCCCCCCAGGTTATTGCATCCTTCACCTTTTGAAGCATTCCCTTATACGATGGGGAATCCTCGATTATCACACAATGGTTCACTCTAGTCAGCCCGAGCATCCGCAAGGTATCTTTAACCTCTTTCCTGAGCCCAATCCCCCCCCGCACCCTGACAACCGCTAGCTTAGTCAGATTCCTCACCTATTTCCCCTATGACTATGTGCTTTGAGTACGGCTCGCGTGTGGCCATCCTGACCGTCTGTTTCAAAGCGTCGAAGGTGGCCAGCGCAAAATTTACAGTAGTTCGGGTATTGCCCCTAGCCTGAGTCCACACATCCTTGACCCCAGCCTGACGCAGAATTATCTTCGGGACCTCCGCCGCCGCTAGGCCAAGCCCACGCGGAGCCGGTATCAGCCTAATGCTAACTCCTCCCTTCTTCCCGACGACCTCAAACGGTAGCGAATGTGGCCGACCACACCTGCATTCCCAGCTACCGCAACCCCGGGCAATCTCAATCACACTCATTTTAGCCGCAGTGATCGCCTTCCTCACGGCCAATCCAATTCCACTACTACTGGCGTGAGCCACCCCCACTATTCCGTTCCCATTGCCCACCACGGCCGTCACCCTGAACTTCGTCCTCCGCCCCGACCTGTGCATTCGCTGAACCAAATTAACTCCGAGTATCTCTTCCTTGAGATTGGGGACGAGAGCATCAATTATCTCCGGCTCGGGAGGACGTTTTCCACTACGTAAGATTTGCGAGATGCTGGTGATCTCTCCCTCCTTCACCTTACGCCCGAGGGAAGTTTTCGGCTCCCAAAGTTCTACATCAAATTCCTCCATTCTCCGACCCCACACTTGCGGTTATTGCTTCCTTAACTCGTTTAAAATGCTCGGGAACATCTTCAGGATTAAGACCCTTGGCCAGATATCCGGAAAACTGGGTCCGATACCTCTTCTCATCTGACCTGAGCTTGGCCGCATACTGGGAGATCTGGCCACCACAAATTCGCTCCTCAGACGGGAATATATTCTCACCGTGAGGGATGTCCAACCCAGCATCTAGCGCACCCTTTAGGGCCGCAAACGCCCTTCCTTGAGGAACTGGGACGTGTGCATTCAAATCCAAAACGCACGTAGTTATGCCAGCCTTAATCGTCCGATACCCGCACAGAAGACCCGTGAGATAAGCCGCTGGCACGTTTCCAGTATAAGCTTTCCAGCCGAACTTCGATAGCTCCTTTGAGTGAGCCGACGCCACCGTCAAATCCCCGCGTTGGCCAGTACGGATTACTTGAACCAACGTGTGCCTCAACGACAAACGGACAACCAACCTAGGCTTTCCCGACGAGAGGAGCTTGATCCTAAGACGATAATCGGTCTTGCCTTCTCGCTTGCGTCTGAAGGGTACTTTCCAGCGCGGACCCATTTTTGGCATGTTACCCCCCTACCGCTATGCCTCGCTCCTTAAGATAGGCCTCCATGTGCGCCTTACTCCTAAATGACCCGCCCTTAACCATCCTGTAGAGACGGCGATATTGCCCCTCATCGATTAGCCCTTTATCCCGAAGCTCGCGCAATCGTGCTCGAAGCGGACGCACCTTTCGAATCCATGCCTCCTTCTTCGGCGTCCTAGCCTTCGCAGCCCCCTTCCTTCTCCCGGGCCCCTTTCTCCTACCTTTCCTACGTTGTTCCAAGCGCTTTTTTGCCCTAGAGCGACTGATCCCAACCTCTGAGCGGGCCCGGATAACGCCTTCCTTTATCAACCGTCTGATGTCGTCCTTAGTAATCGCTCCTGCAACCTCTTCCTCGGCCTCCGGATCTATCCAGACCCTATTGATGCCCACCTTGAGGAGCTCAGCTGCCATCCTCCTCTGCGTGCTCAACTTCACGTCCGACCCCCCTTGGGATTGAGAACCTTCACTCTCAGTTCCTCGGCTACCTTCAGGATTTCCTCCCGCTTTCGTCGCCCGACCCGAGCACTTATCCTTACGGCGTGCCTCTCCCGATCGATTTTTCGTACGTCATCCGGGTTGTTCACCAACACCTCCACGAGACCTGAGGGGTGAATCCCCCGAACCTCCTTCGGCTTTCTGTAACCAACTTCTGGGATGGGAGGCCTGCCCTTCTTCCTCAACCTCATTTTGCTGTCCATCCCCTTGGGCCTGCGCCAGCCCCCCTGCAACCTCTTCAACTGAGATGCCTTCTGACGCCTAAATTTTACCTTGCGCTCTTTTCTAACCATTTCAGCCCCTCTCCACTATGTAACAACCATCTTGGAAAACTCTCGGATCGCGGCGCTTAATTCGCGTCGCCTGCTCTATGTTTATGGCCGTCTGTCCGACTTCTTCCTTGTTTATCCCGTAAACGATTATTTCGTCGCCCTCAACTTTAACATCCACATCGCCCACTATCCTAGCCACCCTCGGTTTCTTCTCGCCGAGAAAGTTGTGAATCATTACCCTTTTGTCCTCCACCTTGACTGTTATCGGAAAGTGGGAGTAAACCACTCTCAGTTTGTATGTGAATCCCCCCAGCACTCCCTTTATCATGTTTTTAATGTGAGCTCCAACCGTGCCCACAAGCGCGCGATATCGACGACGATTGGAGGAGGACCTCACTACTATCGTCTGCCCCCTCTTGACCAAGGTAATTCCCGGTATATCGAACGTCCGAGACAGTTTTCCTTTCGGACCCCTAATCTCCACTGACTTACCACTGAGCCCAGCTTCCACGTTTTCGGGAAGCTCTATCTTCCTTTGAATCCACGGAGCCTCCATTTTAAACACCAAGTTTCGCCGAATTTTCTTATCTACCCTCAACTTTTCTTATATCTTTGGAACCCAAAGATTCGCTAAACTTTGGAAATCTCTGCTAATTAATGCTACTAATAAACGTAGGCGAGAAGACGTCCTCCTAACCCCCGCTCCTCCGCATCGTAGTGGGCCATTATGCCCTTGGGGGTGGAGACTATTAAGACCCCAAATCCGGCCGCCGGCAAATACCTCTTCTCCCACTTCTCGAACTCATCGTGCTTAACGGCAAATCGAGGTTTTATCACGCCGCAGTTGTTTATCTTCCCTATCAGCTCCACCCTAAACTTGCCGGCCTTGCCATCATCAATGAACTCAAAGTCGCCTATGAGGCCCCTCTCTTGCATGACGCGAAATACTTCCCTAATAAGTTTCGATGCCGGAGAAACCACAACTTCACTTTTTCCCGCCCACTCGCAGCTTTTTACCGCCGAGAGGGCATCCGCCAAGGGATCCATGAGCATCAGATCACCTGTATTTTTCAAATCCTATTTTGGGCGCCATCTCTCTGAAACACCTGCGACAAAGGTTTAAACCCCACAGCTGGAGCACCGCGCCATGCCCGCCACAACGCGCACATTTTCTAGCCTTCTTTCCACCACTTTTTTTCATTCAATCACCTGAACCCCAAATTTCTCCCTCACGAAACTCATGACTTCCTCCGCGGCGACTGCATGAGATCGCGGGAGGGAACGTGGTTGCCTGCGCCTGTATTTTATCCTCGCACCGGGCCTAACGAAGGATATGCACACATTTAAACCAAATATCCCTACTTTTGGATCGTAGGTCATGCCCGGGATATCGATGTACTCGTTGATTCCGAAGGACAGAGTACCATTACCAATAGAGGATCTTCTCACCCTCCTCTCAACGGCTTCAAACATACGATCAAGGAGAACCTCCGCGCGCTTCCCCCGAATTGTAACCTTACAACCTATGGGACGGCCTCTCCTGATACCAAAACCTGGGATGGTCCTTTTGGCGATGGTCTCAACCGGCTTTTGTCCACTCAGTCGCTCCAATACTTTTTGAGCATTCTTAAGTTTCTCCCCGCCCTCACCAACACCTATGTTCAACACCACCTTCTCAATTTTTATCTCACGCATCGGGTTCATTTAATCACCAGGTATCGATATCAACGGTTCCTTCTTACCTATCGCAAAAACGTAGCCTCTAGATGCTTGGAAGTGCGTGCCGTTCTCCCTCAGATCTACTATTTCCATCGCCCTCCGCCCGCCTGCACATCTAATCCCTTCTATTTCACCGACCTTGCCCACGTTGCGTCCACCGATGATAATTGCCTTAGCCCCCTTTTCAAAGCCAATTCTCTCGGACACTCTAAAATCGGGCAAAGTTACCTTGGCCGTGTCACCGAGGTGGAAATCCTCGAAGTCCCCGATCGATGTCTTGCCATCGTGGAACGCTAGCTGAATTTTCCCCCCTTTCACCATCGACTTACCGACAACCTTACAGAGTTTAAAAGATGCCTCCTCATCAGAGATCTCGTTTAGTTTCAGTTGTCCTCTTCTGTCATAAAGAACCCGATAATTTTTCCCCATAGCTGGAATTTGCACGACATCCATCAACCCGACTGGAAACTTCGGGTCCTTCCTCACCCTACCATCAACTAATACCTGCCCTTCCTTCAGGATTCTCTTCGCCTCCCTGGCGGTGCGGGCGAGACCCAACAAATCCCTGACGACGATCAACAGAGGAGCGGAGCCCTCCGCTGGATGAGGACCAGGTCCAGATTTAACTGCCCATACAGCAGACTTCCTAGGTATTTTAATGGGGGCGGGAAGAGCAAACCGCTTAAGATGTCTGCTCTGACCTTTCTTTGCCACCTTTTGACCTCCTTTCCAAAATTTTTCTCCTTTCTTTATCCTCTAGCTGGAGCTTCACTATCATCACATTTGACGGATGGATCCAACGGGGCACCTCAGACCCATCTGCCTTAGTGGTTATCGCCCCCTCGACCGCTATTCGGCATTTCTTCATATTCACCTCGGTGACCTCCCCCTCGATTCCCCTAAAGTCGCCGCGCATGATCCTCACTCTGTCTCCTTTCCTTACCGGGAGACTCACGCGTCCATAGTTTTTCCTTAAATCCGGGTTAAGCGGGGCCGCCAAGAGTTTGTGCCTTTGATGTAGCGGTGCGAACTTCCCTCCCCTAGCCATATCATACCACCATCGACGCTATCCCCGCTATCTGAGGCCAACACTCCGCCGCCTCACGTGCTATCGGTCCGCGGATTTCTGATCCACGTGGTGCGCCTTCCCTAGTCGTTAACACAGCTGCGTTATCCTCAAACTTCACGCGCATTCCGTCAACCCGCCTGAACTCCTTCGTCTGCCGGACAATGACGGCGTTAACTATCTTCCGCCTCATTTCTGGGGTTCCTTTCGTCACGGATGCCACAATCATGTCCCCTACCCCGGCCTTCGCCATACGGCGGCGCACCCCTTTATATCCAACTACGGAGATCACCTTCAGCTCCCTTGCCCCGGTATTGTCCACGCACGCAATCCTCGCACCCACCGGCAGAGCTCGAACCGGCTTAATTGCCGTCCTGCCTGTTGTGGCTGTTGCCCCCTTCCTTTTTGGCAATCTCAGCCCTCCCCCAGCTTCTGTACCACCACGAACGCTTTAGTTTTACTGAGCCTGCGGCACTCCATTATCTTCACCTTATCGCCGAGTTTCGCATCTATGCATGGAGGATTGTGAGCGTGGATCTTGGACGTCCTACGCTCATAGCGCTCGTACTTCGGAATTTTCCGCAGGTAGCTACGGCTAACAACCACCGTTTTTTCCATTTTGTCGCTGACTACAGTGCCCTCTAGAGCGCGGCCCCTCACCCGAAGGGTGCCGTGAAACGGGCAGTTCTTATCATTGCACTTCTCCTTCGGTGGTTCGATACCCGGTATAACCATACCCATCACTTACATTTTTTTATCCTATCCTCCGGGCGGGCAATGATTTTTTTCCCGTCCACCATCACTTCCTCACCACTCGGGAGACTCACCCGGAAAACTACAATAGACTTTGGTAAGCTTTTTATCTTTCCCATCTCCTCTATGTAGATCATGTTCTTGGTTTCGTCCACTATTCTGCCCTTTTTTCCTTTTAGACTTGGATCAAGGCTCTCCACAACCTCTGCCTCTAATCCGATTAACTCATGCCTCAATAGATTTTGTCTAGTCAGTGGCATGCGGATGACCTACTTTACACTTATCATCTCTGGTGAGAAGCCCATTTCCGTAAGAACTTTCTCCACTTGCGCCTTGTGATCCCCCTGCAATTCTATCTTACCGTCCTTTAGCGTTCCCCCACATGCTAACTTGGACTTAAGTTTCTTTGCCAGCTCCTTGAGATCTATTCTCTTTTCATCGACGCCTTCAACGATTGTTATTATTTTTCCGAACTTCCTCTTAACAGAGTAGACCTTGATCCGTTGTTGTTCACGAGCTATTTCCTCGCACGCGCAGATCTCTTTGGGCAATCCGCATACTGGGCATATTTCAGGCATTAACCGCTACGCACCTCCCTTTTTGACTTTTCTTTCATTATCGTTTTCAATCGCGCGATCGTACGCCTGAGCTCACGTATTCTCCCGGGGCTCTCAAGGGACCCACCAGTAGCTGCCATTCCCCTCACGCGAGCAAGTTCCGAACTGAGTTCCTCCAGCTTTGCCTCCATCTCCTCAAGGCTCATATCGCGAATTTCATCGGATTTAAGTATCGCCATCAGACTTGCCCTCCTCGCGTTTTACTTGGTCCTCAGTAGTCTTATCAGAACCCTCGGAGATAACTCCTTCCTCGGGGAGCCCTCCCGCACTTTCGAGTGTCTCTTCCTTCTCTGCCCCCTCCGCAGTAGACTCCCCTTTTGACTCCCCCGCTTTCATTTCTTCCTCCTCACTCACTTCCCCACCTATTTTGATTTCATCTGGCAATTTCACGTCTGGAGGCATTATCCTCACCTTGACCCCCAGAACTCCAGGCTTCAACTTCGCCACCGCATATCCGACGTCTACGAGCTCCGACGCGGGTTCCCCAGCCTTTTTGAGATATCCGTCGTAGAAGCGTTCGGAGCGCGCATGTTCACCGGTAAGTTTTCCAGAAATTACTATCTCGGCCCCCCTTGCCCCAGCCTGCATGATTCGGCGCAACATCATATATCCAACCCTACGGAAATACCGCCCCTGAGAGAGGGCAAAGGCTACGCGCCTTGCCATAATTCGAGCATTTAACTCGGGAACCTTCACATCTGAGATTTCAACCTGCGGATTCTCCATGCCAAACTTCTGAGCCAGGATTTCCGTCAATCGTTGGACGGATTTTCCCTTCCTTCCAATTACTATGCCGGGGCGCTCGACGTAAATAGTAACCCTAGTGCCCGTTGGGGTACGCCTAAGGTCCATTCCGCCGTAGCCCGCCCTCTCGAGTTCATTTTCCAAGTATTCCTCGAGCTCAGCGCGTTTTATCCCCTTTTTAACAAATATCCGCTCTGCTGGCACTTACCCCTCCTCCTTCACTATTATCTCCACATTCGTAGTCTGGGTGTTAAACGGAGTTGCCCTACCAAATGCTCTCGGCCTGAACCCCCGGATGACGATTCCCTTTTGAGCACTAGCATGAACTATCCTGAGTTTGTCCGTCGCCATACCCTTGTAGCTGGCGTTAGCCTCGACATTGTCCAGAACCTCCAGCACGGCCTTGGCAGCTTTGACGGGGTACCTACCAGCCGCCCACTTAGATAAACCTCCCCTGTGTGCCACCTTTTTCTTATACCGTCGATAGGGGACTGCCTTTTCTTTCCTGATTACCGCTTGGAGGTACTCCCTAGCTTTCTCCAACATCATGCCCTTAATGGCCCGACAAATTTCTCCGGCGTGTTTGGGCGAGACTCGCAACTCTTTACCCATGGCCTTAGCACATACCTTGTCATCAATCTGGGCTGAATAACCGAACTTTGGCATTCGCATCACTTTAATGGGATGTACATAGAACTTCGCGTGGCTCCGACCCCTGGGGTGCCGTGAACTACTCTTTTGCGCGTCTGCGAGAACTCCCCGAGACGATGCCCTATCATCTCGGGCAAAATTTCTACTTTTGTGAACTCCTTGCCGTTATAGATTCCAAATTTCATGCCCACCATCTCTGGCAAGATTATCATATCTCGACAATGTGTGCGGATGACTACCTCATTCTGTTTTCCGAGTTCCCTAATTTTTCGAATCTTCTCGAGCAACTTTCTGTGTCGCGGCGGTGGTGATCGGAGAAGTGAGCGTCTTTGCCTAGCCGGAAGAAGCTGTGCGAACTCTTCTAAAGACATCTTCTGCAGTTCCTCCAGTGTGCGTCCCCGATATGTGAATTTCTTTGGCATTGCCTCACCTCTTTCCCGTCCTCCTAGCAGCGATCAACCCTACTTTTTGACCAGGCGGTGCCCCGCGCGGCACTATCTTCGGCCTACCGACATGTCTTCCCCTGCCACTTCCGAATGGGTGGTCAACCACGTTCATCGCCACCCCACAGACTCTGGGATAGAGCTTACCCCTTGCGCGCATGGCGTGATATTTTTTGCCAGCCTTAACGAAGGGTCTGTCCTTCCTGCCACCGCCGGCGACAACCCCTATCGTGGCCCTGCATCTAGGATCAAAATGTTTGAGCTCACCGGAGGGCATTCGAACAATAGCCTGACCGACATCGTGAGCTATCAGAGTAGCATGCACTCCTGGTGCACGGACGAACTTCCCTCCTGCGCCAGGTTGAGGCTCAATGTTGTAAATCGGTGTGCCCTCAGGAATTTCCGCCAGAGGGAGGGTGTTGCCAACTTTTACCGGAGCGGATGTCCCGCAGTCTAACTCGTCACCGACCTTTATCCCCTCAGGGGCCAAAACCATTTGCTCCCGCCCATTTGGATATCTAACCTTTGCAACCGGAGCGCTCCTGCCCGGATCGTGCAAAATATCAACGACCTTGGCTATGGCCTCTCCGCCCTGCGCATGGGGTAGCATAACCTTCCCCCGTCGCCTAAAGCTCTTCGAGCGGAATGTCGGACTTCCTTTTCCTCTCCGTTGAACCCTTATTCGCTTCCCCATTAGAATAACCCCATCTTTGCAGCGACTTCGTCCGCCTTATATTCGGGTGCGAGTTTAACATAGGCGCGCTTAACCCCATCGGGCGTGATTTCCGTTTTGACGTCGTCGACCTTAACTTCAAACATTACTTCAACAGCTAGCTTTATATCACGCTTGTTGGCACTTCGCGCAACAATGAAAGTTAACTTATTCTCCTCCTCAACCAACTTAACTGCCTTCTCTGTCATCTGCGGGCGAATTAGCACCTCATGTGGACCCTTCAACTAAACATTCCCCCAGCCAACTTTCTAATAGCGGACTCGGTCCAGATGGTTAACCTACCTGGGATTCCTCCCGGAGCCAGCAACTCGGCATTTAGGTTATCCACGGGGACCACTTCCACACCTGGCAAATTCCTCCCGGCTTTCATAAGCTCGCAGTCCCCGCCAACCACGATCAGAGGAGCGACTGCTTGGCGATAGCGCCTGCCACGCATTTTTCCCCTGCCAGCACGAATCTTTTTGCTTTTCTTCGCTCGCTCCACATCGCCCCACGCACCCAGTTTTTGAATCGCCTCCTGAACCCGCTTGGATTTGCCCATTTTTTCAAACTCATCGCTAACTATGAGCGGTAATTCCTTTATTCCCTTGATAACGTGGCCCCTTAGGCTCACCAACTTTTCATCCTTAGTTGCCGCTATCGCCGAACGTATTGCAAGCCTTCGCTCTTTCCTGTTTATTCTCTCACGTAGCTTCTTCTCCACTTTTGGAGGATGGGCCCTTCTTCCGCCAACAGTGGATGGGGAAAACGCTCCCCTTCCAGCTGCCGAATATCTCCTGCCTTTGACTCTAGGAACCCTCGATACCCCATGCCCCTTGCCCCAAGGTTCCGCAGTCGTTCTCTTTCCAGCCATCACGTCAGGGGCCCAAGGTTGAATCCTGGCGGAATGAGAGGCATGGAAAGCCCGCTTTATAACGTCCGGCCTGATTTCTTCCTCAAAGATCGGCGGGAGCTCGATTTCTCCGACCCTCTCCCCATCTACAGAATAAACGCCCACCTTCATGAACTACACCCCCTGCTGGGATTTTCTACTTATGTAAGTCACAGTAGGCGGTGAAGCGATTCCCGGAGGTTTCCTCACCGCGCGCCGCAGAAGCACCATGCGCTTCGTCGGTCCTGGAATAGAGCCGCTCAGAATCACGAAATCTCCCCTTACAGGACCGTATCTCAGAAATCCTCCTGCGGGAGTAACCTTTTCACCATTTCCTCCCATCGCCAGAATGCGCTTGTTAAGTTCCGTACGCTGATGATAGCCCATCTGACCGTATCCTGGAACGGAACTCATTATGCGCGAAGGGGTCCATGGACCGATCGCACCGACGTGGCGCCTTGCTTTTTGAACTTTCCGCGGTTGAATCTTAACCCCCCACCGTTGCACGGGACCCTCGAAACCCTTACCCTCTGTAATTGAGATCACATCGACATATTCTCCTTCCTTAAACAAGTCGCCTACGCGCACCTCTTTGCCCAAGAGCTCTTTCGCATAACCCCACTGATCCCCCACAGATGCTCCGCCAACTTTGATCTCCACCAAATCTGGCTTTTTCTTAGACGTGCCTGTCAGCCGCGGTTGGGTATGTGCCAAAACCCGGATTTCACTAATTTTTTCCCCCTTCACCAACTCCTCGGCCCTTTCGAGGGCCTCTTCTGGATTGTACTCCTCCGGTAGCTTCACCACCCTAGTGAGATCCTTCGATAGATCTTTTGCCCAAACTTCCGTCAGGACGGTGAGCCCCCGGACAGTCTTGCCGTAGAGTCTGACAGCGCAAATCACCATGGGTGGGGCATCGATCGCCGTTACTGGGACCCTGATTTCCTGCCCCTCTGTCGGAGAGCCTTTTCGATCGTCGATTACAAACGCATGGGTCATTCCTGCTTTATAGCCGGCGAACCCAAGAAGGCCCAAGCTAGACTCGGATGGCCACGCACGCACTCTGGGTCTCGGCCGGGAAGCTCGCTTCCTCGGCGAGTACGCCATCGATCCCCTTCTCGGACGATGCTTCTTCGGCATTTCTTTATCCCCCAAGCAACGCGTTTAGGAGCGCCAAGGTTGCGAGGAGGGCCTCTTCGGTTCGAACTGTCTCCACCCCTTGATCGGGGATCGCATTCACTATTACATTGAACACTTCACTCGGATCAGCACCTTGGCGCTCGCATATCTCGTGGAGGCCTTGATTTGGCCCCCCGAGCGCTATCGCCACGCTATCTGGGTTGCTACTCCTTATCAACTCGAGTGCCCCATATAAATTTTGGCCATACCGGGAGGTCCCCACCCTATACTCGGCCCTGAGTTCTTCTAAGCCCTCGACAAGACTTTCAGCGCGTAAAACCTCAAATCCCCAGTATTCGCCAATCTCGCTACGCTCAACTGGGAAGACCCTCCTATAGGCTCCAGGCAGGCGCTTTCCCAGCCTCACTGTCAAGCGCTTGCCCACTTCAAATTTCTCATCCATTACCCCCCTTTCCCTTAGCCCCAACTCCAAAACACTCCCACGATCGCTCGATTCTACAACGACGCCCTCCCTATAATCTCCAATTTTTGTTCGCTCGTCGCGCAAAGGGTGATGAGGCGTCCTAAGCGGTGGCAGTAGCCCCGCATATCTCAGCTCCCTAGCCCGAGGAAAAATTAACTTGCGCAGATACTGCGGCGTTTCCATATACTGCAAGAGCTTGACTATTAGATTCGATTCCTCTTCTTGGTTTTGAACCTCCGGATCGTCATCATTATAGATGCACACTTTTTCGACCCGAAAAATCGCGAGGACTCTGCCAACGATTCCCACTTTCTCCGTCTTTTGCCTTAAGTTCGAGGCATCTACCGTCAAAGATGCTGGCAAAAGAACGAATATCGAGGGCTTTGTGACCATCAAACATCACAGTTTAACTTTGTCAGCGGGAAATCCCCTTCCGCGAGAGCGGGGATGAGGACCGAAGAGGACCTCCCAGAGACCTCCGGCAAAACGCTCCCCGAAGCGGAGGCGATGCAGGAGTAACGGGAGGGGAAAGTCGGAAGTCCCATGCGAAAGCGTGGGGAGGAGGTCACCCTTTTGTCACCCCAATCGGTACCAACCTAGCTACCATAGTGGCAATCCCGGCTTGGTGGGTGACCCTCGCCACGGCGTCGACGTCTTTATAAGCGTCCGGAGCTTCCTCAGCTATTACGGACTCCTTTGCCGCCCGTATGTAGATCCCTTGAGATTTCAACTTTTTCGTTATATCCCCTCCCCAGAAGCGCTTCCGCGCGACATTCCTGCTCATGTGCCTGCCAGAACCGTGTGCAGCCGATGAAAAGGTCTCCTCCTCACCCCGCTTAGTCCCAACAAGAACGTAGCTGGCTGTCCCCATATCGCCGGGAATAAGCACCGGTTGCCCAACGTTCCGATATATCGCGGGGACGTCTGGGTGTCCGGGTGGAAGAGCTCGCGTAGCCCCCTTCCTATGCACACACACCCTCTTCTTCTCCCCATCGACCTTGTGCTCCTCGAACTTCGCAATGTTATGCGCAAGCCCATAAACGAGGTGTAACCCTAAATCGTCAGCGCTACGTCCGAAAACCTGTTCAAACGTCTCCCTTACCCAATGCAGGATCATTTGTCTGTTGGTGAAACCGTAGTTCGCTGCGCACGCCATGGCAGAAAAATAAGACTGGCCCTCGGGAGAATTTATCGGAACGTTGACAAGCTCGCGATCCGGCATTTCTATCCCGTACCGCTTGGCCGCTCGCTCCATCGCTCGCAAGTAGTCGGAGCAAACTTGGTGGCCTAGCCCCCTAGACCCGGTATGAATCATGACTGTGACCTGTCCGAGATGGGTTATTCCGAAATCCTTGGCAACCTCTGAATCGAAAATCTTATCGACGACTTGTACCTCCAAAAAGTGGTTCCCGCTACCAAGGCTACCGAGCTGTGGAAGCCCGCGCGCTTTTGCCTCCTTGCTCACCTTGCTCGCGTCGGCGCCCGGCAGGCATCCTCCCTCTTCCAACCTTTCCACATCTTCCTCCCAACCGAACCCGTTTTCTATGGCCCACCTCACCCCGTTTTCGAGAACTTCATCGAGTTGGGAATAGGTGACCCTAACCTTCCCCCTGCTCCCTAAACCGGATGGGACGTTCCTGAAGAGGGAATCCATAAGCTGTTTTATTTTCGGCTGAACGTCCGACTTCTCGAGATCCGTACGTACAAGGGAGACCCCACAGTTGATGTCGTAGCCGACGCCACCGGGTGAAATTACGCCTTCCTCAGCATCGGTCGCGGCAACCCCCCCGATTGGGAACCCGTAGCCTTGATGACCATCTGGCAAAGTGATGCTGTATTTGTAAATCCCCCTGAGAAAAGACACATTTACGGCCTGCTCCAGCGTCAAATCCCGCTTCATTTCCTTCAGGAGTTCAGCGTCAGCGTAAATCCTAGCCGGAACCCGCATACCAGGCTTGAAATCTTGAGGGATCTCCCAGCGCACATCGTCGATTTGTTTAATTTTTCCTTCCCACGCCATTTTTTAACACCTAGGTAAAGGGGGACTGGTATTGCTAATTTACCTTTCGGTCGAAGCATGCACAGGAAAACCATAGCTGAGGGGAAAATTTTTATTGATGCCCCCCGTGCAGAACTCCCAGCGCTTCCTTTGTAGAGCTTGGAGCGTTACTCGACAATCGAGACCCCACGATAAGCACTTGAAGGTTTTCGAGGAAAGATCACAAAACCCATGGGGCCAGCTCAAATGTCAACAACTGCTTGCACCGAACACCTATCTGAATCTCGCTTGACCTCCATCATATGGTAGGTCATAGCCTTGACGGCCGTCCTCTCCGAGTGTTTGCTTGGATCGAAGCTTTCTCCCCAAGCCCTAGCCTTGAGCTTTAGACCACCCTTCTCGCTGGAGATCCTCACCTCGAATTTTGACATCACCAAGTTCCTCGAGTCGTGGAGGTAGATCAGCCTATCGAGCCAGTCATAGAGGAGAGCCTCCTCATCCTCCGCCTCCAAGACCACGGTGATCTCCTCTCGAGGCTCGACCTTGCTCGTGTCGACCATTATCTCAAACAAAGCGAGCGCGGCATTCTCAAAAGCCTCGGACAGGTCTTTGCCGTAGGCCCGGAACCCCGCGTCCGAGGGGTGCTCTATCCACTCGAAGCGCTTCATTTCGCTCACCCAAACCGAGATTACCAACTAACTTCCCAAAGTAAATCTTTAACTCTACCGCCGGGAAGTCCCCTCCCGCAAGTGAGGGAATGGGGGGCGGAACGCATATATTGGTTGGCGATAAAACCTCCCTTGAGTAGGGCTGGAACGGCCCGAACCCAACGCCTGTGGAAAACCGATGACCTGCGCGGGTAGGCTGGACATCGGACCTCCGTAACCTCCCGAAGAGGGACGGGATCGAGTCCGGTGGATGAAGCAGGAAGCTCCCCGCGAAAGCTGGGGGTAGTTCACGACAATATCCTCTTCAAAAAACCGGAGCAGAGCACGAGGTCCGCCCTAACCGCCCGAAATGACCGACGTCAACTACTTCAGGACCATAGGAAGACTGTGCATTGGCGCCGGGGCTGGGATTTGAACCCAGAAGGCCCGGAGGGCCACCGGCTCTCAAGGCCGGCCCTTTACCTGGTTCAGGCACCCCGGCATCGCTACAATATCTTGTTTACTTATCCTAAATACGACGATAAAATAAGCGCAAGGAGAGACTGGCAACTAAAACGTTGGGCTAGAAAAGCTAGGTCTTTAGCTCTATCTCTATGTTGACATCCTCGGGCACGTTGACCCGCATGATCTGCCGCATCGCCCTTTCATCCGCATCCATGTCGATAAGCCGCTTGTGTATGCGGAGCTCCCACTTGTCCCACGTCGCCGTTCCCTCTCCATCGGGAGATTTCCGGACCGGAACCACTATGCGCTTCGTTGGTAGCGGGATCGGCCCCGATTTGTTAACCCCAACTCGCTTGGCTATCTCTATTATTTCTTTGCATACCTGATCGAGCTTTTTCACGTCGACCCCAGATAGACGTATTCTTGCCCTCTGCATTTGCTCTCCACTTTAACCTCAAACGCTTGAGAAGGATAAAAAATTTCTGGAAGCCACGCGAGGGCTACTCACTTGCGGGGCACTACATCTATAACCGCGCCAGCGGCAATGGTCATTCCCATATCCCTAATGGCAAAGCGACCAAGTTCGGGAAACTCCGAAGCTTTCTCGATCACCATCGGCTTCGTAGGTTTGACCTTCACGGTAGCCATGTCCCCTTTCTTGATGAAATCTGGCTTCTCTTCAACTACTTCTCCGGTCTTAGGATCGAGTTTCTGAGAGATCTCAGTAATAGTGCAAGCGACCTGCGCCGTATGTGCGTGGAACACTGGGGTATACCCGGCAGTTATAACAGTCGGATGTTGCAGAACGGCGATACGAGCAGTAAACTCGCTGGCAACTGTCGGCGGGTTGTCCGGGTGCCCAGCAACATCTCCGCGCCGTATATCGTTCCTAGAAAGCCCGCGTACGTTGAAACCGATATTGTCACCTGGCTCGGCCTTCGGAATCGACTCGTGATGCATCTCTATGGACTTCACCTCAGCCGTCTTACCAGATGGCTCGAATATTATTTTGTCACCGGTCTTTAACACTCCCGTCTCAACCCTGCCCACAGGAACTGTGCCCACTCCGGTGATCGAGTATACGTCCTGCACGGGAATTCTAAGTGGCTTATCCAGCGGCTTCTCCGGCGGCTTGAAGGCATCCAGTGCCTCCACGAAAACCGGACCATCGTACCATCCCATCTTGTCGCTTCGCTTGGTAATGTTCTCACCGTAGAAAGCGGAAGCTGGAATGTACTCGAATTTCTCCGGCTCCTTAAATCCAATCCCCTTCAATAGGTCAATTACATCGGACTTTAGCTTCTCGTAAACATCCTGCTTGTAGTCAACCAAGTCCATCTTGTTTATGACCACCACCATCTGCCCAACGCCTAGCGTGTAAGCCAGCGCGGCGTGCTCCCTCGTCTGCGGCATTATCCCGTCGTCAG
>JAGGTB010000053.1 GCA_021163965.1 Hadesarchaea archaeon
GTTAAATTTAGTTAGATTTTTATTGTAAGAATTTGTTAACTTTTCCGGGATTTGGGTGGAAAAACGGACGGATGAAAAACTCTACAGAATGAAAGAAGCGTGCGCCATCCTCGGAGTTCATCCCAACACCATCAGATTGTGGGAGAAAAGGGGGAAAATCAGGATAGTGAGATCCCAAGGCGGACACAGAAGGATCCCGAAAAGCGAAATAGAGCGCCTCCTGGGAACCAAATCCACCGCTTTCAGTCCCCCAAAGGCAGAAAAAAGCGCGGATTTTCCCGCTTTTCTAACTTACGTGTTCTCCTATCACCCCGATGACTGGGAACTCGTGAGAAAAGCCATACTCATTAGGGACAATTACGCGTGTAGGAGGTGCGGAAGCGGGGAATCGGTAGACGTCTACCGCAAGGAGGAGGCGGGACCCAACAGCCCGGAGAACCTGATCACCCTCTGCCGGAGATGTCGCGGCATTGAAAGGGGCCCCGAGAAGGTTAGGCGGGAGCAAAAAGTTAGGCCGAAGCCTACCCCAAAGAAGCCGTCACCGCCGAAGGAACTCCCGCGACACGAAATCTTGGACAACCTTAAGCCGGAAGGACTGGCGCAGCGCGCTGCTTTTGGAGATTTGCTCTCTGCGGCGGTCGTTCTCGAAAATTTCACCCCCGAGGATCTCGCATTTCGAGCTAGGTGCCCAGAAAATCTCGCTAAGCTATTTTGCGAGAGGATGAGGGCCAATAACTACGTAATCAGCAAAAATGGCTCATTTAAGCTGAACGTGAGGCTGATTAGGTGACTTTGTTCGAGGAGAAACTTGGACGCGACAGGCGCCTCGAGGACTACTTCCGGCGCTGGGGGCTGGAGGAAGACCCCTTCAGGCCCGAATTGTCCTCCGCTGAAGCCTTCGCTCCCTTTCAAGAAGCTGACCTCCGCAAGCTCAAGTGCGCGCTTTCCGATGGGAAGGTCTGCGTCCTCACGGGGGGGCTAGGAACGGGGAAGACCACCGTCTGCGAATTCCTGATCTCATCCCTGAGGGAGGAGAGCCTTACCTCTCCCGATCCGTCGAAGCAAGTCGTCGGCGTGTTCATCCGAGGGGCGACGTGCAAGTCCGCCGACGAACTCCTCCGCTCCATAATCCTGGGGCTGGAGATGAACCCGGACAAAGACCGAGCAAGCCTGTTCGATATCCTGCACAGGTGGCCCCAGGAGCACAGAGAGCGTTTGGCGATAGTTATCGATGATGTCTCCGAGAGTGGAGCCGATATGCGCGAAATGGGGGAATTTCTCCGAGTTCTTGCCGATATCCCCGGAATTTCCCTTTTACTCAACGGGACTCCGGAGCAAATGGGGCGGTTCCTGAACGCCGTGCCGCCCCTGAAGGATAGGGTGCAGGTGACCGTGGAGCTGAAACCAATGGGGAGGGAGCAAATCGAGGAGCTGATTAGGCTTAGGCTCAGAAGCTCCGGTTGCGACGGGTGGAACGAAATCGTCACCGCGGACGGGTTGAAGGAGATCTACAAAATTTCTCGGGGGATTCCGAGGCGAGCCCTGAAAGCCGCGAGCAACGCCCTGTACCTCGCCGCGAGGCAGGACAAACCGATCGACGCGCACATAGCGAGAAGAGCCAACAGGCCACCACTTTTGAGACGTATCCTCCCTTTCCTCAAGTGATCCCACACCCACCAAGATATCTTTACTTGTTTCCATAATTTGGAAACATTTAAAAACCGTTCAAAAATATTCGTATAGGTGGAAAAATGGTAAAAAATCCGAATCCCGAAACGGGAAAAACGCAAAATCAAGGAGAAGAAGAGCTCCTTCACGCGGAAAAATGGATTAGTGAAAATTTATTTGCAAAAGCGTTGCTAAAACGATCGCATTTGAATGAAAAGACCCTCAAAGCTTTGTTATTTCACTCCTGGAGCGAGAACGCGACTTTTGAGGAAATCGCAAAGATGCTTCGCATGCAGCGCCCCGGAGCTTGGAAGCGCTGGCGAAGGGGATACGACGCAATAGTGCGCTCCTTCTTCACAATAGAGTTAGCCATTTACGCTGGCGTCCTCGACGTCGAGACGGCGGAGTTCCTCGTAGACGATCTAGTGGACTACATCGGACTGGCGCGCGGTAGGGAAGACCTCGACGAACTGCGGTCCCGCATCGAAAAAAGGATCGTGATGATGAAAAAGCGCGGCATTATTGACTAGCAAGGAAGATCCATACGCAGGCGCGCGCACGTGGAAGAAAGGCGAACAAATGCACATTGGCCCGGTCCATGCCCCGGGTTGGGCCTAACACCCCAAACCCCGAGCAGGACTAGAACGTTTTCTATCGAAAGATATTTATCCACTGGAAAATCAAGGAGGAACGTGCACCAAAAAACAAAGGAGGCAGAGATGCATGGCTGAAGAGAAGGAGAAAGTTGTCGCAGAGAAAGCCCCCGAGAAACCGGCCGCGAAGAGTCAAGAAAACGTCGTCTTCATCGGAAACAAGCCGGTGATGAACTACGTCCTAGCAGTGATCACGCAGTTCAACGAGGGAGCCGATGAGGTCGTCCTAAAGGCCCGTGGAAGGGCGATCAGCAGAGCCGTGGACGCGGCCGAGATCGTTAGAAACCGGTTTCTCCAGGGGGTAGAAGTTAGGAACATACAGATAGGAACTGAGGAGGTAACCGGAGATAGCGGAACCTCCAACATCTCGACGATAGAGATATCGCTCGGAAAGGGCAGTTAAGCGGCACAAAGCCCTTCCGACACCTTTTTTATTTTTGTTTTCCCATTCCTTCTTGGAGGAAGCTCACATGAAAATGCCGATATGCGACTCATGCCTGAGAGGAGGTCCCCTATGCCAGAAATGCGGCAAGAAACTTAAGGAAGGCAAAATATCGGAACTCGACGTGGAAGTCTCCCGAGCGCTATACGAACTCGCGAGGGAATACCGCGAACTTGAGGGTATAGAACTCGAGCGAGCGCTGAGAGAGAGGGGACTCACCGCCTTGGTCGTAAGGGGGAGCACTCGCATAGCGGATGAAAAAGATGAGATAATCCGGAAACTTGGAGAACGACTCAACACGAGAGTCAGGTTGGCCGAAAGCGGCGAGGAAATCCGCAAGCTGGCGCAGGACATTTTGGCTCCGGCCAGGGTCAACGGGGTTAACATTCTGTTCAAGAAAGGGGGAGGAGAGGAATACCGCGTGCGAATCAAGAGAACCGACCTGATGCTCCTGCCCTCCGGAATCGACACATTGCAGAAGATTATGGGCGAAGTAACCAGTAAAGACATTAAGTTCGTCTTCGAGTAGGAATTTGTATGCAACTCGACGACCTCGGCGAATGGCGGCGGACCCATCTCTCCTGCGAGGTCAAGGCCGAACTGGCAGGCGAGGAAGTCATCGTGATGGGAAATGTCACAGACATCCGGGACTTGGGTGGAATTAAATTCTTCCTTTTGAGGGACATCGGGGGGACCGTGCAAATCACCGCGCCCAAGTCCAGCGTCAGTGCAAACGTCCTCGAAAAGATAGACTCCCTCACCAGAGAATCCGTCGTCGCAGTAAGGGGAAAAATCACCACGGCAAAGCAGGCCCCCAGAGGTGTAGAGATCGTGCCGCTGGAGATCAAGATACTAAACCTGGCCAAGACCCCCCTGCCGCTAGACCCCATGGGAAGGGTCAAAGCCGACTTGGATACGAGGCTCGACGCTCGCTCCTTGGACCTCCGCCGACCCAAGCCCGCGGCGATATTCAAGATCCGCCACCACGCGCTCCAGAGCGCGCGCGAGTTCTTGCTCTCAAGGGGATTTATGGAGGTCAACACGCCAAAGATCGTGGCATCCGCGACGGAGAGCGGAGCGGCTCTCTTCCCGATTTCCTACTTCGAGCGCGAGGCATTCCTGAGCCAAAGCCCTCAACTTTACAAGGAAGTGCTCACGGGGTGCTTCGAGCGCGTTTTCGAGGTGGGACCGATTTTCCGCGCCGAAGAACACGATACCTCCCGCCACCTCAATGAGGCGATTTCGATCGACATCGAGATGGCGTTCGCGACTGCCGAGGATGTGATGTGCACCCTCGAGGACCTGATCGTGCGGGTATTCTCGGAAGTCAAGCGAAGATGCGCCGAGGAGCTGAAAATCCTCGAGCATGAGCTGGAGGTCCCGAAGAAGCCCTTCCCCCGCCTGACATACGACGAGGCCCTCGAGGAACTGGAGAAAAGGGGCGTGAAAGTTCCTTGGGGGAAAGACCTCCCGACGCCAGCTGAACGAAAGCTGGGTGAGATAATCGGAGGAGCCTACTTTGTGATCGACTGGCCGACGGAAATCAAACCGTTCTACATTCACCCGAAAAAAGAAAACCCGAAGTTGTGCGAGGCATTCGACCTGATGTTTGAGGGCCTGGAGCTGGCCTCGGGAGGCACGCGCATTCATCGGGAAGAGCTACTCGTAAAACAACTGAAGCAGAAGGGGCTCAATCCCAGGAACTTCGAATCTCACCTTAAGAACATGATAGCAGTTCCCCCTCACGCGGGTTGGGGACTCGGGCTGGACCGCTTAACGATGGCGCTCACGGGGGCCGACAACATCCGGGAGGTGGTTCTCTTTCCGCGGGATAGGAGAAGGCTCACGCCGTGAACCGCCCGAAACTTTAGTTAGAATCCAGGTGGAATTGCAACCGGAGCTGTTACAGGAGCCCTCTGAGCTTCCACAGCAACTTCGGATTCGCCTTCACCAGAACCTTGAGCATATCAGTCAAACTTATCCTATCAAACTTCACGCCTCGAAGCACCTCCGCCAGCTTGTCCAATTCCCCATCGGATAGGCCCAGAAGTATCTCCTTAGCCTTGAGATACCTCGTCAACCTCTTTCCCATGGCCTCTTTCCAGCGCCTCTCGTATTCCTTTAACCTCTCCTTCGAGGTGTCCCCCTCTTCGACCGCCTTAGCTGCGACCTCTCCGGCGATCGTGCCAGCGCGCATAGCCGAGTCTATCCCTCCCCCAGTTAGGGGGTTGACCTGCCGGGCAGCATCCCCAACGACCATAAGGCTGTCCCCTACCGTCTCTTCAATGGGGCCGCAGACCGGGACCCCTCCGACATTCACCTCCACGATCTTCCCCTTCGAGAGCCCCGGCATCCGTGAGACGAAATCCCTGAGGTACTCGATCGGCCTCCTTTCGGCGCGACTTCCCAGAACTCCAAGTCCAACGTTTGCCAAATCGTCTCCTTTCGGGAAGACCCACGCATACCCCCCAGGGCTTATCCTACTTCCGAGGTAGAACTCCAGCATCGAGAGCGACTCGAAGTCCACGCCGACCATCTGGAACTGCGCACAGGTCTCTATATCGTCGAACCTCAGCGCGGTATTCAGCCCAGCCCACCTAGCCACGCGGGAACCTACCCCGTCAGCGGCGATGACGACGTCCGCAGCGACCTCGAACTTCCCGTCCAGCCCGACTCCCCTTATTCCCCCGATCCTGCCGTTCTTGAAAACCAGCCCGTTAACGTAGGAGCCGATCATCGCTTCAGCGCCGGCCTTTACCGCTCTCACCGCCAAAAACTTATCGAATACCTTTCGGTTGAGGACGTACCCCACCTTCCCAGTAACTTTTTTCTCCGAGATGCGGATCTCTATCCCCGATGGAGAGACTATTTTGACAGCATTTGTGCGATTCACCGCCCATCTTCTGTCGGGTTTAATTCCGAGTTCGTTTAGGATATCCTCCGCGATGGCTTCTCCGCATTGGACTGGGACCCCTAACTCCCGCCGCCGATCGACCATTAAAACTCTGGCGCCGTTTTTGGCCGCGGAATATGCCGCAGTCGAGCCAGCGGGACCCGCCCCCACCACCACTACGTCGTATTTATCTTCCATCACTTTATCGCCCCGACCGGACAAATTTTCCGGCACGCGCCGCAATCCGTGCATCGCTCATTGGGCCTCACGTAGCTGTCTGTGGCCTCTATCGCATCGACGGGGCAGATGCTTACGCAAGCGCCGCACCTCAGGCAGAGACTTGAGTCGACTTCCATTCGAAGACCAATTAGTAGCTAATACCTACCCTTTAATATAAAATTGAGGAATTGTGGTGGTCTGTGCGATTGAAATTTTCCGGCTTTAAATGAGCTTCAATCAAAAACCATAGTGGGGGAGAGGTGAGACCCAAAGGCGGACTCGCGGTCTCAGATGTAATCCGATCGATGATGCGCTGCGGCTTTGACCGGGACGAAATATACGACGTTCTAGTTGGGATAGGATTGCCCGGAGAACAGGTTCACCTCTTGATCGATCGTGTCTCCGCCGAACTAGAGGAAATGGAACTTGAGCCAAGACCCTCTAAGTTGGAGAAAACCCTGCAGAAGACGCTGGAGGAAGCGCTGGCGAGAATAAAAATTGAACTGTTCGCGGAACTTGCTCCAGTCGTGCGGAAAATAAATGATATTGCAGAGATGCTCGAAAGTCTTGAGTCCCGGGAAACTAAGAAAAAAGCCTGAGCTAAACCTTTGAATTTACCCATGTTGTACGTGAAAAAGACTAAGGCTTACGACCACCAACCTGAAGTCGAACTTCTTCTCCGGAAGCTCACAACGATACGCCAAGGGCTTGTGAGCCGCCCGCAGGGGAGAATCCCCGTCCTCGGGCATCGGCCTGACGAGGGTTGGGTTCTCGTAGTCGAAGATCTCCTCGAGAGGATTATCCCTCAGCTCCAAGGTGACGTTCCACTGGGCCCAGTAGATAGTCGTCCCGATGAACCAGAGGTAAATGGGAGTCGGAAGGGATGGGGCGAATCGGCCGACGGGATCCTCACGCTCGTACCTGATGTCGGCGACCTCGAACTCGTGAAAAACGGATATACCGGGATCTGACCTTATGGGCTCCGGAGGCGCCAGCTCGTAGGCCTGCTCGCGATCGAATGTGCTCGGAAGCACAAAACTCTGCTCCATGGCGTCGAGGAGGTCGCCATCAATATCCCATTTTGTGAGGTCGCCTTGAAGCGAATCAAAAGCTTCCGCGAGATCCTCCAACCTATCCAAATTCGTCAAGACTTCCTCTAAAACTAACTTGAGACCTCCAATTGTCGGCTCGCCCCCCTCAATCAAGTACCCTCGAACTGTTTTGGTAACCGGATCGGCATTTGGGTCCTTCCCAGGGTCAGGATATTCTACATAGGTCTCGAACCAGTTCGGTTCTGGACGCTCTAAAAGAGTTTCCAACTCGCTAGATACTCGGGAGAAGGTTGGCCGAAAGTTATCCTCAGCGTCGCCGATGAAATTTTCGAACTCCTCGATCGCCTTGTGAACTCGCTCGCGGGCATCCCCCAAGATCCTCTCAATCTCGCTAAGATTGTCCTCAGCGCTAGCAAGACGTTTCTCCAGTTCTCCCGGGAAAATCGAACTGATCTCCGAAGGCACGTGGAGCCCGGGCTCACAGGCGCACAACTCAAACTTGATGTCGTCCAAAGCACGCTCCACGCCAGAAAACGCGCGCAAAATCTGCTTAGCCAGAGCCCCATCGCCACTCGTGAAATTGTTGTAGAGCTGAGCCATCAGGGAGTCATCAGAGGCGATTTCCTCTAAGAGTTCCAGAACCTGCCGGAAATTTTCCTCTGCACGCTGCACGTGAAGCTTCCCTCCCTCCAAGCCAGATAGAACGCCCTCAAGACGCGACAGCGGGGTGGAATAAGCTAGTCTGAAATCCTCGCATAGTTCTCCGAACCTTTCCCTAACTCTCTCCACATTGGATTCCTCAACGAAGGAGAGGATGTCCTCCAACCCCCCATCGACTTTTACCCTCAAATCCCCCAGATCGAGGTCCACAATGTCCTCCACCGCGGATTGTACTTCGGCAAGCTCGCGCTCGGCTCCCTCGAGTTCCTCCAGAACGTCTTCCACCCTCTTGGCCACCTCGCCGATGTGCGATGTGTTCAAGGGGTTACCCACGACCACCGAGCTGTATCCCCAAGGAATTTGCTGCACGTCGCCGATTTCACATAGACTAAGAGCCGTGGCAAGATAGTCCGAAGATCCGAAGGTTGAAAGCTCCTGGGAGGCCCACGCGAGTTGGAACAACGCCTGGGACTTAAACTTGCTCAAAGTCACTTGTCTCCCCACTAGAGCTTCGGCATATGCCGCCATGTACTCCGCGTATTTCCACTTGTCCTCGATGCTATCCAAGTCTCCCGCGAACCCCTCCAAGAGATCCTCGAGTAAATAGTAACGAGAGTCAATTATTATCTCGAAGTTCTCATACGTCAACCTGAACCCCAGACTGTTATCCGGGGCGTTAGCCTCAATGACGCACCCGGGGATCGAGACGAGGGCAACGACGTAGCCGTTCTCCCAAGGGGAGATGTCCACGGATGCCGACTCCTGCCCCATTTCCAACCTTACATCGAGGCCGAAACTTCCGTTCCAAGGATCCAAGGAGGACAAAAACTCGTTGAGGTTTTTACTAGCTATCCTCTCAATCGCCAGCTCCCGGTCTTCCCTCCCCCGATAACCGCTCGCGTTCTTGCTCACCTTCCAAAGAGCATCGTAAACGGAGTAGCGCGCGGCCTGCCTGAGCGCACTCTGAACGCTCCCGGCCTCGCTCAAGAGCAAGCTCTCTACCATATCGTCCGCGCTCTCCATCTTGACCCTGTGCTCATCCCACGAGAAATGCTCGATGAGCGCCGCCGTTAAGATGATGAGAAAAACTCCAACGACCGTAAACGCCGCGTATCCCCTCTCGTTCATTTAGACCACAACTCCAAAGTCATCACGAGCACCAATCGAGACCTGGAAGCCTTGAGGTCCCACTCCCGAGCACCCGTGAGCACCGGTGGAAGGGGCCAAGAGACGCTCTCCGAACACAACTTCTCAGGCCCCCGATCGCTCTCGACCACGAGCTCGAAGTTGGTGACCTCCCCGGAGCGCTCTACGGGGGCGATCTCCGCTACGAACCTGTAGCCAAATCTTCCCCCGACGAGCTCATCGAGTGCACGCTTTAGAAAATCCCGAACTTTCCCATCGAATTCGGGATTAGAGCTGAGAATTGGCCCATTCCCCCTTGGCCCCGGCCGAGGGTTCAGGATAGCGTCCTCCGCGATGAGCTGAACAAAGGTCTTGCGTTTCAGAACGAACTCAGACTTCCAGATGGTCTCAATGCTCGGGTGAAACGAAAACTCACCAATTTCCCCGACGGTCCCCCACTGAAGGGAAACTAAGGCTCTCCTAGCGACGCTCGTAGCATAGCGTTGTGAGAGCCAGTCGGAGTCGTGGAAACTCATCGAAATCAGTGCGGAACTTCCGAGCGCCACCATAGAGGCAAACAAGAGCAGGTCTAGAGTTTGACCTACGCCCCCGTTTTCTTTCATTTTACTCCCTCCAGACCCATACCGTTAGATCACCTAACCCACGTACTTCTCCCTCATCCCCGACTACGGCGGGTAGCTCAACAGAAAGCGGGTCATCAGCCGGCTCTGGGCCGTATGATAACAACGTTTTCCCATCAGACGACTTGACCTCAACCCTGAGGATCATTCCCTCGTCGAACGGGGTTTCCGAAAACTTCTGCAACTCACATCCGAAATCATTACACGTTATTATGCCGATCTCATTTTTCTCTCCCCCGCATGTGGCACCGTTCGTCAAGGCCTCCGCGACGCTCAGAGCAAAACCGAAATCCTCTTGGAACTTGACGCTCTCCCTATGGGCCTCGTACGAGTTTGCCAAAGTTAGGATGAAGACGGACAACAAGGCAGTGGCAAAGACCACTGAGAGGAGATCCTCCCCCAGAGTTATTTGGGACATCAAAAGACCTCCATGTGAATTCGTCCGTCCCTCTTAGTGAGCCGGATTACCCTTGGGTTTTCGTGGGTGAACTCGAACTCTCCGCCGTTGACCTCCGTGGATAGAGTTGCAATCCTCTCGAGGTTCTCCCCACCGATCATCACTCGGACGAGCTGAGCGCCGCCGCGATTTCCAACGAAGTCGAGTTTAAACTCCCCGCTCACCCGCGGGAGTTCTCTCTCCACCCACGCTTCCCCCGGCAACCTGTCGATTTCCCTTAGCGCGTCGGTCACGCATTTGAGGACCGCCTTGAGTTCATCCGATCTGGCCGTGCGCTCGAAACTTCCCGTCATCGACAGAGTAGCGGTGATTATGCCACCGACCGCCAGCCAGACGCCAATCTTCCCCATCAAAAAATTAGCTAAACCTCCCTGATCCACTACATCTCCTCCAGACGAAGGGATTCCACCAACGTCGCGTTGTCATCGAATCTATACGCCACAAGCGTTAGAGAGTAAGAGCCGCTACGAATTCTCTCCCCCTTCCCGTAACCCGAGATCGGTAATGGTAGAACCTCACTTCTGCGGATCTCGCCTCCGACTTCCAACTGGACGAGCCTACCATCCACAAGTATTTCGCCGTTGGGGAGATCCAAGCTGAAGTACCTCTTTGTTCCGATGCCCCCAGAACTCACCGCGTGCGCCTGCTCCACCAAAGTATTGAAGCTCTCGATCGCCCTTTGATCTTCGAGGAGTCCTTGCGTTCTGGTTAGCGCCTTGACGCCGAGACCTAACACCAGCACACCGAGCGCGACGCTCAGGATGATTACCACCGGTAGGGACCCCACTCCACTCGTCTCTCGATTGGGCAATCCGACACCTACTTAGAAACTACGACTTCTCCTTCCCAAGGGATGTACCCGGGACACGTCACTCGCACGCTCACGAGCACGTAGGATTTGCCGCCCATCGGGATGCGGAACGTGTGGCTACCGTCGGACCTCCCGCTGATAGTGTCAGCCTTTGTTCCACCGGGGTACCTCACGATGATGGTTGCCCCATCTAGTGGCTCCCCGCTCTGAGCGTCCTCCACCCTGACTTTCAGATAACCTTTGGAGGCGCGATCGAGTGAAACGTGCATATCCCGCATTGCTGTTCTCTCCGCCGTCCCGACGAACTGAGTCATTATACCCATCACCATGGCTCCTATGACCAACGCCATGACGAGCTTTATGGGAACCCCCGTCAGTTGTCCTTTGTCCTCCATCTTCCCCGCAGCCGCATTGGATGAAGAAGATTTATAAAGGAGAAAAGGAAGTGAGCCGTCCTAAAATCCCGTAACATTTTGTATCCACGGGAATTTTTCTGGCTCTGCGGATAGTCCCGTGGTGGCCTCGAACCCGCAGGCCTTACACCTGTAGCGTGCCCATCCGGCCCGTTATTAGCGGGCACATCGCGGGCAAAACTTCAACTTGCGGTAGTTACACCTCAACCGCCGGCAATCCACGCCACATGTGTTACAAAAAGTTATCTTTTTGGTAGCAGTTGTATCACTCCTTAGCTTCCATCCGATACTCGTGCCTCACCCGATGACCGGGAGCCGGTTGCCACTTTTATAAATGCTCGCCGACCAAATTGGTTAGGGCTTGAATGGTAGAACACTACGACGTAATAGTTGTTGGAGGAGGACCAGCCGGTTTGTCGGCTGCTAGTGCCGCTGCTTCCAAGGGCGGCAAGGTTCTTTTGTTGGAACTTCAAGCGCAAATAGGCGGGCAGACACAGTCCGTTGCATGGTTGCCAAAGGAAATAGTCAAAAGGGAACTCAAGCGCTCGATCGCCAGCGAGGTCGAGGAAGTCGTGCTTCACTCGCCGCATCGGAGAGTTGGAATAAGCGGGAGCTACGGCGTTATTGTCGACCGCAGGCTCTTCGATAAGCTCTTGGCGGTGCAAGCTGTTTCCTCGGGGGCGGAGATCTGGATAAGCTCCCCCGTAAAGGACCTGCTGAAGAACGATGGCACCGTCCGAGGGGTCTGCGCCGAGGCCGGATCTTGGTCCGAACGACTCGAGTGCGAGATTGTGATCGATGCAACGGGGATGAGCGGACGCTGGTCCGGCCTTTTCCTCCGCGAAATCCTCGGAAGGAAGTGGGATAAGGAGCGTCTTGTTCTGAGCAATGAGTACCTGATGGCAAATGCTGAAACTGAAAAACGCGTGAGGCTATTTTTCTCCTCCTACTTCGCTCCGATGGGTTACGCGTGGATATTTCCGTTCGGGAAATATCTCGCGATGATCGGCATAAGGGGGGTAAGAATTCATCCGGATGCCGCGCTGGACGAGTTCATAGGACGTCAAGAACTTCCGGGACTTGAGAAAGCCCTGCCCATAGCCGCCTTTCGAAGACAGTTGCCACTTGAGAACTGGATAAAACAAACGCACTCCGACGGGATCTTAGCAGTTGGTGGGGCCGCCGGACAGATTTATCCCGTTTCGGGCCATGGAATAAAGTATTCACTTAGATGTGGTGAAATCGCTGGGGAAGTAGCGGTGGAGGCCGTGAGCGAGGGTGATCCATCGAGCGAGTTCCTCGAGGAATACGACAGAAAGTGGCGAAGCGAATTTGGAAAGGAACTACAAATCGGGCGAATGCTTCACTCATGGCTTCAAACCTCCCCAGATAAAAAAACAGACGCTCTTTTCAGCGCGATGACTAACGACATCGAACTACAGCGCGATTTCTTAGGAGTCTTCTTACCATTTGAGCTCGAAAAGCACCTCAAGAGGTTCCTGTCAAATGACAAAGTGCAAAAAATTTTTGGCCAGAACAATACGGATAAAGCTCTTGTGACCTACTTTTCATAAAATCCTAAAGTCCATAGAAGACAATCAAAATTTGGTACTCAGATGCGTTTCATAACCCTCGCCTCAGGCAAAGGTGGCGTCGGTAAAAGCACGATAACTGCCAATTTCGGGATAGCGCTTTCACTAATGGGGCACCCCACTACTGTTGTAGATGCATGCCTAACCTCCCGACTTGGGGTTGTTCTGTGACCTCCTCCCCTCGCTTTCGCAAGGGGCTTCCACTTTTCCTTCGCGTTACGCCCTCATCGCCTCCGCTCGGGGCGCGTTTCGTGGAAGCTTTTCCCGCCTTACGCGGTACTCCAGGTTCCTGCTTCAGCGACCGGACTCGATCCCCGCTTGCCCGGAGGCAGAGGCGGGTTACGGAGGTCTCGATCTCCACAGGCGTGAATTCGGGGTGGCCCCTCCCTACTCGATTTGCATTTCGCCGAGCATTTTTATATCCCTTTCAGGGAGAGATACCCGTAAGTATTTCGCCTTTCATCCCCTCCCTCGCGGAAGGGGACTTCCCGGCGGTAGAGTTAAACTCGAAAAGGTCACCTACACGATCAACGACGTTCTAAACGGTCGTGCGTCTATCAAAGATGTCGTTTACGAGGGGCCTGGAGGGGTGAGGGTAGTCCCGGCGTCAATAGCTCTCGATCGGATTCAAAACGTGAAGCCGGAGAACTTACCAGAGGTGATAAAGAACCAGCCCCAGGGAACCGAATTTGTACTAATAGATGCCCCCAACGGTCTCCGAAGTGAGACAGTTGCCGCCATTCGTGCGGGGAAGGAACTCCTACTGGTGACAACTCCTGAGGTAACTGCGGTCTCGGACGCGATGAAAACCCGAATAGCCGCGGAGTTCCTCGGATTGAAACCCATCGGTATTGTGTTAAATCAGGTCCATGGAGATGAATATGAGATCAAAAAGTACGAAATCGAGGATCTCATGAACCTCAGAGTGTTGGCCGAAATACCATATGATAACAAGGCTAGGGGCGCTCTGAGGGAAGGGATTCCCCTACTAGAATTTGATCCAAAATCGAAGGCTTCAAAAGCCATAAAGAAGTTGGCAGAAAAAATCGTAGAAATTCGAAGGAGAAAAAAATGATAGAAGGCGTATTTTAAGCTCAGCCACCCCATCGGACACTCTTCCAACATTTATATATCTCAAGACTTGTTAAGAAATCCTTGGTGCTCCGGATTGAAGCGCCCCTTTAAGGCAAAAGGTTTGGAGAAAGAGAAAAACTTCGATAAGAAATTCCTTAAACGCATGATTGAGGAATGCGTTGAGGAATAGGGGCCCTTGTGCCCCATGTGCTTTGGGATCTCAGCGCCCAATCCAGCCCAGTTGGGCCATCCGGGATGGAAGATTCTTAGACCGGGAGCACGATCCCTATTATTAGTATGAGATTCATTGCCGATGCGATGCTCGGAAAGCTCGCGCGCTGGCTCCGTCTAGCCGGACAAAACGTAACGTACATCGGTGACTATCGGGTCCCCGCCGAGAAACAGGATGAAATCCTCATCGAGTGGGCGAAAGATCGCAATCGAACCTTGCTAACATGCGACATCGGCCTACATCGGCGGGCAAAGCGCGCAGGAGTCCGGAGTGTGTATATCCGAGGAGCTGACGTGGCAGAACAGCTGGTCCAAGTCTCAAAACAATCGGGAAAGAAGATTCAAATCGATCCCCGAAGTTCTAGGTGCCCGATGTGCAATGGGAATCTAATACTCGTTGGCAAGGAGAGCGTCAGGGACGAAATTCCGGTCTCCGTCTTGAAGACCCACCGGGAGTTCTGGCGATGCAAGAGCTGTAACAAAGTGTATTGGCAAGGAAAACACTGGAAAACTATAATTGAAATGGCCGAGAGATGTGAAAAGATGAGAGGGTGAGTCCTTGCTGACGTCTCAGGAAGGCGAGCTACTCGTTAGACTCGCAAGAAAGGCCATCGAGACTTACCTGCAATCCGGCAAGAAAATCGAAGCGCCGGAGGTGCCTCAAAAGCTCAAGGAAAAACGTGGAGTCTTCGTAACTTTGACAAAAAATGGAGACCTCAGAGGTTGCATCGGCCATCCTCTTCCAACCATGCCGCTCGTCGATGCCGTCATAGACGCGGCGATAAGCTCGGCCACAAGAGACCCCAGATTCCCGAACGTCGTCGAAGAAGAACTTTCGAAGTTAAAAATAGAAGTAAGCGTGCTGACCCTACCGGAAAAAATCGAAGTAGAAACTCCCCGCGACTATCCGAAACACGTAGAAATAGGAAAACATGGGCTCATAATAGAACTCGGCATCAACAAGGGTCTGTTGCTCCCACAAGTCCCTGTGGAGTGGAACTGGGATGCCGAGGAATTTCTATCTCACGCTTGTATGAAGGCTGGATTGATGCCAGACTGTTGGCTGCGAGAAGACGTCAAAATAAGTAGGTTTGAAGCACAAATTTTCTCCGAGGAGAGCCCCGGAGGGCGGGTGGTAGAGCGGGCCCTGCTTCAGGAGGAGCAAGAAAAGACTTATAAAAAGACGCGAAAACCTTGTAGCGGTGCAAACCCGTGACAAAAGATGACTCCACTTTGGGTTTACAAGAACAATTAAGCTTGCTCTCCCAAAGACTGGACAAAGTTGAGTCGCGGCTAACGGCCTTGGAACAATCCTTGAGATCCACACCTAGAGCCAAGGAGTTACGTAGAAAAATTGAACCAATCCCCAAGATGTCCAAGAGCAAGAATGTGCCGAAACACAACTATCTCAGAAGAACCATAGCGGACGTGAAACGCAGATACAATGCGCAGAACTCCCTGCGCTAGGTGACTTCTTGCGCGAAAGAAGCTATCAGGCCACTTTCTGGTTGCTGATAGTGGGAAGTTGGACCACCGGTGTAATCTACGGACGTTGGATGGGTGGAGGGGGCCTCCTCGAGGACCTCGGTCAAGCCGTGAGCGTCCCCTCCAGTTTTGGGAGATGGTGGGAACCCCTCGTGTACTTCGTGCTGAGCGTTGTCGCCATATTCGTCCTCTCCCAGATCTTCTTTGGCGGGGGAGCCGTGATTTTCACGCTAGCCAGAGGCGTCCGCGATAACCTCCTCATCTCCGAACTTGAGACAACTCTTAGGACGTGGTCTTTTCTAAACATGGGGGCTGGTGAAATCTGCAAAGTCCTCCTGATAGCACTAATCTTCGCAGTGAATCTTCCGCTCTTCCTTTGGTCGGCGCACCTTGGGACTCAAAGATCTTTATATGTTCTCCATCGGTTGAAGGGCAAACCTGTGCCTCCGGAGTTAGGATCTAGGCCCTTCTCCAACTTCCTGTTAGTCCTCGCAGCTTCCATGATTGTTGGGCTGATAGCCACACTCATCTTCTCTTACGCAAAATAATTCACCCGCCCGAGCCAAAGACAAGAAAACGTGGCGCTCTCCCGAAAACATTTTACAATGGCTGAGGATTTGGAAAATACGTTCATCAGATAAATCGCTCAATTCCGGGCAAAAGAATTTATAGCATGAGTTATTATCACATGAGGTAATTACCAGCAAATAAAAGAGCGTGAATGGTATGGCGGAAAAAACAACCGTATCCGTGATCAAGTGCGATGTGGGCTCTCTGGCCGGACACCACGTGGTTCCAAAACCGTTGCTCGACATCGCGAGGAAGCGACTGCAAGAGGCCCAAGAAACAGGACTCATCAACAGCCACTTTGTGTTCAATGCTGGTGACGACCTAGAACTTCTGATGGTTCACCAGAAGGGAGAGGGCAATGAGGAAATCCACAAGCTGGCTTGGGACACGTTTCAAGAGGCAGCCGAGAAAGCCAAGGAACTCAAACTCTACGGCGCTGGTCAAGATATACTGAAAACGGCTTTTAGTGGGAACGTCAGAGGCATGGGGCCCGGAGTTGCTGAGATGGAATTCGAGGAGCGCGGATCCGACCCGGTCGTCGTCTTCGCTGCCGACAAAACTGAACCTGGCGCCTTTAACTACCCAATGTACAAGATATTCGCGGACCCGTTCAACACCGCCGGATTGGTGATCGATCCCAGTATGACCGGAGGCTTCAAGTTCGAGGTCCTAGACGTCTACGAAAACAAGAAGGTCGTCATGAAGACCCCCGAGGAGTCTTACGAGCTGATAGCTCTGATCGGGAACCCCGGGCGCTATACGATCTCGCACGTGTGGCGCGCTGAGGATGGTGTGATATGCGCGGCGACCAGTACAACCAGACTTTCGCTGATCGCTGGGAAGTACGTGGGGAAGGACGACCCGGTCTCAATAGTCAGGGCACAGCACGGCATGCCGGCACTCGGAGAAATACTGGCCCCCTTCATGCACAGTTACTTCGTCGAGGGCTGGATGCGTGGTAGCCACTGGGGGCCGCTGATGCCCGTGGGACTAAAGGATTCGAGGTGCGCCGTTTTCGATGGACCTCCAAGGATAGTGGCCCTCGGGATGCAGATTTGCAATGGAAAGATAGCATCCGACAAGGACGGAAACCCGTTGATAGCAGACTTGTTTGCAGATCCATCGTTCGACCTAGCCCGCCGCGAAGCCGTTGAGTACGCGGTGACCCTACGCAGGATGGGCGAATTCGAACCCGCCCGCTTGGGTCCCGAGTCCATGGAGTACACCACATTGCCCGAGGTCTTGGAGAAACTGAAGGGAAGATTTACAGAGGCCTAAAAGTGTGCCATAGTCGGCCCGAGCCGGCCACCGCAAGAGTAGCGTCGATAGGGATGTGGTCCACTAGCCTAGTCGGCGAATAGGTAACAGATACACATAAGACCTTACCTCCCTTTCTTTTAATTTTTTTATTTTCAAACAATTTTTACGTGGGGGCTTGACTGTGAAGTTGAACTCCCCAATCCTAGGTCCAGCTTCGAAGAAGCGCGGCCAAACATCAAGAATATCCCAAATTAGGATGAAAAGACTAACCAGTAGGAGTTTCACGAATGATCCTAGGCCCCACCTCCCGGAAGAGACAGCGGCGGTTCGACCTCCCGCTCGATAATCTATTCCACATCTTTTTTTGACATTCTAGGATAGGGATTAACTGATTGCCTTCTCCATGTGACACTTGTATTCGCAAGATAATTCCACATAGTAGCGCCGGCTATTCCGAATAGTGCGGAAACCATGTAGTAAATTCCGAATAACTCGGTCAGTGCCCCGAGTATCACAATATTAATAGCGAGCCCTCCCGCCGAGATGACATTGAACTTAATCATACGGCTAGCGAGCATCTTGGCCGATCGGTCGGTCGCCCGGTCGCTGAAGGTCCAGAATTCATTGAGGATAAAATTAGTTAGAATCGAGCACTCGATGCTGAACCCAGCTGATATCAAGTAGTAGATATTGAGGTATTCCGTAAGCACCCACAGGAGACCCAAGTTGACCCCAACACCGCTTGCGCCGACCAAACAAAACTTCACTAATCGTCTAATCTCGATTCTCTCATCGATCGCGCGATAAAGCTTCCCCAGAGGTCCCAATTAACACCCGCCCCAGTCTATAGCTTGCGTTCTCTATTATTCTTACGGGATCCGGGACCCCAAAGGGGTATTGAAAAATTCCAGAATCAAGTACCATCCCTATCACCGCCTTCACAGCCGCTCTAATACGGGTGCTGAGAGCGGAAGGGGTAGTTGTTAAGGCACCAAGACTATGCCGTTTGGTGCAAAGATAGATGAGGCAGAACGCTACAAATCCTATCAAGGTGCATTAGGTGAAAATCAGCGTGCTAGTCCCAACTTATAACGAGCGCGAAAATCTTCCGGAGCTTTTGAAGAGGATTTCGAAGGTATTTCGAGAGAAAAAAATAGATGGAGAGGTCATAGTAATAGATGACAATTCTCCCGACGGAACTGGAGAACTCGCGGAAGAGCTACGAAAAAAGTACAGCTTTCTTAAAGTAATTCACCGCCGCGCGAAGTTGGGCCTAGGATCGGCATACCTGGAGGGCTTCGGGCTTTCCAGCGGCCAGTTGATCTTCACTATGGACTCCGACCTCTCACACGACCCCAAATACCTGCCCCGTTTCATAGAGGCAGCAAAGCGCGCCGATTTGGTAGTTGGGACGAGGTACATGAAGGGCGGAAAAACAATCGGCTGGGGAATCTATCGCAGGCTTGTCAGCAGGGGCGCGAATTTCCTAGCAAAACTCGTAATTCGAGATGGGGTTAAGGACGTCACCTCGGGCTACAGGGCATACCATAGAAAGATCCTGGAGAGGATTCCCCTAGATAAAATCCAATCGAGCGGGTACGCGTTCCAACTTGAAATGATGTACGAAGTGAAAAGGAGAGGCTTCAAGATCAAGTCCGTCCCAATCACCTTTGTCGACAGAAAACGCGGGAAGTCGAAGCTGGGGATACGAGACATCCTCGGGTTCCTGAAGCTCGCGGTGAAGCTTGGTCTAAAGAGATAGGAGAAATTATCTCAAATTGTCGGCCCCTCTCCTTAACCGTTCAAGCGCTATATCTCTCATGAACCTAAATCTTGCTCCCTTCGATACCAAGTACCCAAGCACCTCATCCAACCTTTTCGCCGCCTCCTCCCCGGTGGCAAATCTGCGGTCAAATGGAACCCCAGTCATCTCGACGAATTCCCACGGGTGGTAATCCAACACCGTCAGCGGTAGCGCCGCCAGACATAAGCGTAACACCCGAGTGGAGATTCCCGGTGGCAAACGTAGGAGGCTAGAGGGCCAAGTATTTCGAATCTCGACCAGTCCAAAATCCTTTGGATCCGGACCCAACTTGTAGTGAGCATTTGATGCATCGTAGATGTAACCCATTTGCCTGAGCGCGACAAACGTGGGGGCGCTGGGTCTAAACTTTGGAGCCCTGAACCCGAGGATTTTCCGCCCAGTTGTTTTGGCGAGGATCTCCGTTGCCAGCTTGATCTTTCTGAACTGCTCCTCGGCGCTTAACCTATTGAACATCTCATGCGCGTACCCGTGACACCCGACTTCATATCTGCGCGAAATCTTGCGGACGATTCTCGGAAACCTCTCAGCCGTTTGACCCGTTACGAAAAAAGTTGTGGGAATTCCGTGTTTCGAGAGCAAGTCCAAGAGAAGTGGCAATCCCTCTTCGACGCCTCGCCAAGTGTCCAGACCCGTCGGAACATCGTGTTCGACGTCCACCGTGAAAGCGATGTCACCCATATCCCTCACACACCTCCTTGTAGAGTTCCAAAGTCCTCTTGCTCGTTGCCTCTAAACTGAACCTGCATGCCCTTTTCATGCCATTCTTGCTGAGCCTCCTCGCAAGCCGCTTATCGGTGAGTATGCGCAGCATGCAATCGGCCATGTCGCTCGTGTCTCCGGGCTGAAACAGCAATCCGTTAAAACCGTCCTCTATGATCTCGGGCATCCCCCCTGCCCGGGGACATACCACTGGGGTGCCCACGGCCATAGCCTCCACCGCAGCGCGCCCGAAAGCCTCTACCGTTGAAGGTAAGATGAAAACATCTGCGGCGGCCATCAGTTCCGAGACCTTCTCCCTGGACAGGGGGCCGATCATGAATGCGGATCCATCCATCCCCAACTTTTTAATCTGGACCCGCAAATTCTCCTCCTCTGGGCCCCAGCCGGCCATGACTAGCTTGGCATCCGGGAGCGCCTCAAGAACTTTCGCAAAGGCTGCAACAAGATGACCAGGTCCCTTACGCTTAACTAAGCGGATCGCCGTCGCCACGAGAGGGCTCCCCCCTATCCCAAGCTCCTCCCGTAGCGATGTACCATCGACCCTTGAGTTGAATATCGACAGGTCTATGCCGTTCAGTATCACCGCAATCTTTTCGTCAGGTACCCCCAGAGCCCTACAAAACTTAGCAGATGCCTCGCTCACCGTTATAGTACGGTCTGCGCGTCGAAGCGTGAAAACCAAGGGTTGATAAATAAGCCTCCACATCCACGACGATTTGTGAACCGAACGACACGTCACCACGCTGGGAATCCCACATTTCCTTGCAAAATACACCGAAGCAAGCGACATCGGAGAATACACGTCCTGACCGTGGACGATGTCGAACCCCCCATACTTAATGCTGTAGTAGAGGTCGCGGAAAATTCGTGAAGAAACTCCCCGATTTATCCTGTTGATGACGAAACCGTTTAAGCGTATGACCCTGACACCGTTTATTTCTTCCTCCAGGGGCTTCCCCGGATACGCGTGGGTAAGCACAACCGGTTCTGCCCCGAGCTTGCTCAGACCTATGCTTATCTCCATCGCGGACGTCGGTGCTCCTCCGATCGCCGGATAAAACTCATCCGCAACTATTGCGACGCGCATATAACCGTCCTGAACTAATGTGATCAACCGGTTAAATGAATGACGGAGAAATCACCGCCCATGTTGTTGTTAGCTTTTTAATAAAGCGACGCCAATAATGAAAGCCGTGGGGCGACTTATGAGTGCCTATAAGATCGCGATAACCGGCGGATCGGGTTTTGTCGGCTCATCATTAGCTGAGCATCTCAGCAACAAATTCGATATCCGGATCCTAGACAAAACTCCGCCTTCGAGGAACCTTAGAGAGGGAATTGAATACCAGAAATGCGATATACGTGACCGCGACGCCGTTGAAAGAGGGCTGGCCGATGTCGATCTAGTGATACACGCGGCGATAGTTCAAATCCCCCTGATAAATGAAAGGAAGAGGCTCGGGTACGAAGTGAACGTGCGGGGAACCCAAAACGTTTGCGAAGCGGTAAATAGAAGCCCATCGGCAAAGGGGATGATCCTCACCGGATCGTGGCACCTCTTCGGGGAGCATGGCCTAAGTGGAGTGATAGACGAGGGATTTGGTTTTAGGCCAGACAAGGTCGAAGACAGGGCGCGCTTGTATACCTTTTCGAAGATAATTCAGGAGACAATAGTTAGATTTTACGACGAGATGTCCGAGAAGATCTACGGGGTTGTCCGCTTGGGCACCGTCTTGGGTGAAGGGATGCCCGAGAAGACCGCCGCAAACCTGTTCATAACGAGGGGGCTGAAAGGGGAGCCTCTGACTCCATACAAACATAGCATGCACAGACCCATGCTCTACGTCGATATAGAGGATGTCTGCAGAGCTTTTGAGGTATACTCCGAAAAGATATTGAAAAATGAGATTCCGGAAGAAGAAAACAGTCTCGCCCACGTGGTCAATCTCTGTTACCCCGAGCCAATCACGATACTCGAATTGGCAAATACAATCAGAGATACCATTGTGAAGCTCTCTGGGAATAAAATAGTCCCAAAAATAGAAATTGTGGATACTGGGGCGCTGGAGCTGTTCACGGTCGAAAATAAGCATTCCATAAGGGTCGATATAAGAAGAGCTGCAGAATTGCTCGGGCTGAAAAAGATGAACCCCCCAAGGAAATCGGTAGAAAGGATAGTTAAGAAGAGGCTTTCAGAGGCTACCCTTTGAGAACTCCCTCGCCTTTATCTTGGATCTCCTCGCCCGAATCTCTCTTATCAATTCCGTGATTTTCTCACGGTTCCTGTAAGCTTTCCTTGCGACCAGCGTAACGGTGACTCCAACGGCTACGAAATATAGCCACCAAGGGCTGGGCAAAAACTGAATTATTCCTAGAGCCCCAAGCGTGAAAATAAGCCCGCCCGTGACGGCGCTCGGGGTGATCACTGCCCAGGCCACCCGTTTGTTTACATTCATGACATGTGCCGCCACAACGGCCCACATTGAACCTGTAAGTGCGGCCATCAACCCCAATCCCACGGTTGTCGAGGTCTCAGCCTTTTTTCCACTCAAGAAGGGCGCCCCATCGACGTCGACCTCGTAGCGCTCAAGCAATCTCTTAAACTTCATCGCTATTAGGCCAATAATCCCGAACCAAATGATCACCAGAAGGGCATTTATCACAGCTATCGTCACTATCGTCTGCAAAGGGGAAAATCCGCACCCACTAGCGTAAGCGGTGCCACCGACGGAACCAAATGCCCAAGTTGACAGGAATATCCCAAGCAGGTCGAGTACCGTGGACCACATGCTGACCCTTACCCGAGTGTTCTTCTCAATTTTTATATTCAATTAGCTAAAAACATGCAGTGGGGGTGAAATGGTCAAAGTGCTGTTCATTTACCCACCGATCAGTTTTGGAAAACGCGGCGCCCTTTCGGCCTATTGCCCGCCGCTTGGGATTCTCTACCTCGCAACGATATTGAAAGAACTCGGGCATGAGGTACACGTAATAGATGTTGAGGCAGAGGGGCTATCCCTCGCAGAACTCATACAGAGGGTGCGATCGATAAACCCTGAGGTAGTCGGCTTAACGTGTCTAACCTACACTCTCGATTCCTGCAGAAAAATAATAAAGGAAGTCAAGAAAGTCACTAATGCCTACGTGGCCGTGGGTGGACCGCACGTTTCTGTCGTCCGGGAGAACTCCCTCCAGGAACTGGGGGCCGACCTGTGCGTTATCGGAGAAGCGGAGGCAGTCATCGGAGAAATAGTGGAGAAGAAACCAAAAGGCGTGTTGTACGCGGAGGAAATCCAAGACATCGATAGTATACCTTTTCCAGATCACGGGTTAATCCAGCACCTCAAGTACGGCGCCTTCTACGGCCTCAGGTTCGGAGAAAAAGTCACTGGGATCCTGACGACAAGGGGATGCAAATATGGATGCACGTACTGCAACCGCCCAAAGAAGCTGAGCTTCAGAGCGAGGTCTCCAGAGAACTTGCTCGAGGAACTTAAGGAACTTGACAGAATGGGTTTCGACACCATTTGGCTGGCCGACGATAACTTCACCAATGATCCAAAAAACGTGATCAAGCTGGCTAAACTCATAAAGCGGGAAAAGTTAAAGTTTCACTTTTACGGCCAAGCGAGAGTTGACGTCCCGAGTAGGGCTCTCTACAAGGCGATGCGGGAAATGGGTGTGATGGGTCTTAGCTACGGCGTGGAATCCCTGAACCCGAAGATTATAAGATGGTACAATAAGACCCCGCATCCAGAAAAATGGCCACGATATGTCGAGAAGACCCTCAAACTGTGCGACGAATATAAGATAGTTTTCCTCGGAAGCCTGATCTTTGGGGCTCCCATGGAGACGAAGGAGGACATGGAATATTCGATAGAATTCTTGTATAAAAACGGGGCAGATATAATAAACGGAAATATTCTGCTTTATCTCGTCGGCTCACCAATCTGGTACTGGGCGGTGCGCGAAGGAAAGATCAGACCAAACCAATATATGGTTTCGGCCCCGGAAGCGGGACTGACCCCGTACTCCCACGAGGAACTCCAAGATATGTGCATCTACTGCACCAACCTCTCAAAAGGAGAAGGATGGAAAAGGATATTCCGCAAGATGTTAGAGAGGCGCGAACTTGGGTTGATTTTTTCCTCAACCAGGCAATTCATAAAAAACTATCCACTCGTGAGAAAAGTGCGCAAGGAGGTTTTACGTTACGGCTATGGGAAGGAAACGAACTTGCACATAAAAGCTGGAGCTCCCTAAGGATACCGCGAAACCAATAAGAACTAGGGAATTTGCTACAGTAACAGGTGGATTTATAGAAAGTCCCATGATCTGAAAGTATTGCTGAAAAATTAGAAACCATCGAAAATATGGTGATCCAAGCATGAGGGAAAAACATAAGGGAGGGGAAGTTATCAGCGAAGAGCTGCTGGAAATACTGGCCTGCCCCGTCTGCAAAAAAGATGTAGAACTCAAGGGAAAGGAGCTTGTCTGCCGGGGATGCGGAAGACGCTACCCGATTGAAAACGGCATACCAAATATGTTGCCGGACGAACTTCGCTACAAGACGCGACCTTAAAAACACTCTTAAACGGAAGAAGATGACGGAAAAAGTTCCGGCAAAAGTCGTCATAGGCGTCCCCTTTTACCGAACTCCGAGGCGATCTCTCGTCCTTTTCCTTAGCCAAATTAACACAAATCCCCCCTGACATGTTCACCACGGGGCCCCTCACAAGACCGTATCGATAACGCTCTACACGCTGTGTTACGGGCCTGCTAGTGCTCAGAATCGATCAACTTCGTGAGCGTTCAGAACGCGTGAGGGGAGCGTTCATATTTTCGATCGTGGGGCTCATTGGGGTTCTTCAGGATACTCACTTTTTGGATTTACTCCAGGACTCTTATGAAAATTTTGACCTTCGCCTCTGGATCCCTCAATTTCCTCACGAACTTCCGTGAAAGCTCCGCTGCAGATTTATCGGCGCCGATCATGAGGGTCCTCCCACACTTGTAGTCGCTTCTCCTAATGACCATATCCTTCTTATCAGAAAGCGAAAGCCCCTTGTCACCCCGTCCCAGAACTTTCTCCCTCATCCCCTCGACTTCAAGTACCACTTCTAACGGGGCACCGGCCCTAATCGATTCTTTGACGACTGCATCGAGATCTGCCACGGCTTTATCCGCCGCCACAGCCACAACACAATCTGCTGTGGGGCCTATTTCCTCCTCCCTAGTTATCATTAGAGTTGTCGGATGGGTAGCCGTTATCATCCTGTGTCCCTTAGCATTTACCGTCACTACCGCTTTTTTCCTCAAGCCCCCCACCACCTTAAGTTTTGAAACCCATCTGTTAATAGGGGAAATGTTGGATAGCCAGCGGGAAGAATTGGTCAACCGTCTCATCGGCTGGGGATATCTCCGGACCCCTAGGATCATCGAGGCGTTTAGGAAGGTCCCTCGCCATGAGTTCGTGCCGGAAAATCTTAAAGATAGCGCGTACCTAGACCAACCCCTGCCCATCGGACACGGACAAACTATCTCCGCTCCCAGTATGATCGCCATAATGCTTGAGGTCCTGCAACTGGAACCGGGACAGAGGGTTCTAGAGATAGGAGCGGGATCGGGATATAACGCCGCCCTACTCGCCGAGATCGTTGGGGAGGAAGGAGAGGTCTATACTATAGAAAGGCTGAAGGAACTCGCGGACTTCGGGCGTAGGAACCTAGAAAAAACGGGTTATGGAGAAGTGAAGGTAATCCTCGGCGACGGGACCTTGGGATATGAGGAAAAAGCCCCTTGGGATCGTATCCTCGTGACCGCCTGCGCTCCGAAGATACCCAAGCCTTTGATAGATCAACTAAAGATCGGGGGCAAGATCGCCATCCCCGTCGGACGCCACTATATGATACAGACGCTAGTTTTAGCCGAGAAAACCGAGAGCGGAAAGATCAAAACTCAGAGACACGGGGGTTGCTCCTTCGTCCCGCTTGTCGGAAAATACGGATGGAAGGAGTAGCGATAGAGGCGCCAAATTCGAAGGTTTTCAATTAGCTTATCCCAACCACTTCTCGAGGGATTCCTGCATGCGTGTCCTAGCTCCTTTAAAAAGCCTATCTATACCGGTCTGGACTCGAGACTCGGAGAAATCATGCTCTTCACACAAGAATTCCTTGATGCCATCTGGATCCGGATCGCTCCACTTAAGTTCGTAATCATTGGTCACGTTTGGGTTAAGAAATATTTTCTCAACTTCTAATGGATCGACATCGAACTCCCCCGCAACACCAGCTCGGATTATCTCCTCAATCGAACCATGCTCCTTAACCAACTTAAGGGCCTTTTTCGGTCCTATCCCCTTCACCCCTCGGTTGTAGTCCGTGCCAACGAGTATCCCCACAGCTATTAGCCCTCGTCTATCAATTTCGAATTTCTTGAGCATTTCTTGGAGCTCTATGAATTCCGGGGTGATCTCCGCGTAAACGTCTTTGCCGGGCATCTTTCTTCTTCCCGTGATCGCCACGTTTCGAACGAGAACCGGAGCCCCGAAGAGCAAGCTGTCGAAGTCCTGGCTGGCCACCGCCCAAGCGTCCCCTAGTTGAACCAGCCTAGCTGCTTGAGCTTCGCCCTCACCCGGGGCTTGGATATACGCTACGCCCATACGCCTTAGCAGTTCCATCGCTTCGCCTGCCATTTCCTTAGTCAATCTCGCAGCGCGCTGGGCCTGCTTTCTCGCCTCGACGATGTCCCCCGCCTCCAGAGCCTCCTTATATGCCCTCTCAGCCTCAGCCCTAATGGTCCGACGTTCCTTCAGGGTTCGGCTTTTTAGCTTGGGGGGCTCGCCATCGAAGACAAAAACCGGCCAAATACCCAACCCAATCAAATTTGCTGTTCGGTAGAAGAGCCCGGAAAGATGAGAAGTCACGCGTCCCTTTGAATCCTTCAGCGGTTCACCGTCGCGTTGTCGTATGATAGAAAGAAACTGATAGAGGGTGTTCATGGCATCGATTGCTATGACTTTACCGCGGAGTTCTTCGAGACTTATTTCTTTTCTTGGAACCACATCCCCCAGCTGAACGCCCATCTAAATCTTAATAAAATTCCGCGACCTTCGCTATAAGTTTTAAAGTTATCAAAGATAGAGCAAAAAAGAAAAGAGAATATTAGGAGGTTTCTGCCATCTCTGACACTCTCTCCCCACTCGGCAACCTGCGCACTATAGTCATCGGAATGGCTCCTTTCTCGAATTCCAAGAGAGCGATATCAATTGGATCTGTAACTCCCTCGGGTACCTTGATCAGGACGGGTGCTCCCATCTCTATTTGTAGAGCCCTTGCCCCTATGATACGAGCTTTCTCGAACCTTGTGTATTTCTTCGGGAAAATCCGTGGACCCCCTATGCCGACTAGAATTCGCTTTCCTCGCCTTCTTCCTTGCCTTCTTCTTTCTCTAGCTTCGCTGCAGAAATTACATCATCGATTCGAAGAATCATCTCCGCAACTTCACTTGCCGACTTAATAGCTTGGATTTTGACACGTAGCGGTTCTAGAACCCCCTCCTTAAGCGGATCCATGACCTTCCCTGTGAATACGTTGAGTCCCATTTTCCAACCATCCTTCTTGTCGTGGGCCTCGCGAAGCTTAACTATGACATCGATGGGGTCAAGACCGGCGTTTTCCGCCAGAGTCCTTGGAATTATCTCCATCGCGTCCGCAAATGCCTCTATCGCTAGTTGCTCTCGACCTCCGACCTTCACCGCAAAGTTCCGGAGGTGCTTGGCTACTTCCATCTCTGGCGCTCCAGCACCTGGTACGAACTTCCCGTCCTCGATGGCAGCTGCAGCCACTGAAAGCCCATCCTGCACCGCCCTCTCGACCTCATCCACCACGTGCTCCGTCCCTCCGCGGACCAGTATGCTCACCGCCTTCGGATCCTTGCACTTCTCGACGAACACCATCTCATCGCCGGCTATCTTGCGCTCCTCGACCAGTCCTGCCCGTCCTATGTCCTTTGGACTTAGGTCCTTGAGATTAGTAACGATATTGGCACCAGTTGCGCGAGACAGCTTCTCCATGTCCGACTCTTTTACCCTCCTAACCGCAAAGATCCCTTCTTTGGCGAGGAAATGCTGCGCGAGGTCATCGATCCCTTTCTGGCAGAAGAGAACGTTGGCTCCCGCATTCTTGATGGTATCCACCATTTCCTTGAGCATCCGCTCCTCCTCGCTTAAGAAGGCCTTCAGCTGTTGTGGATCGGTTATACGAATCTCTGCATCCGTTTCGGTCTCCTTGACCTCAAGGGCAGCGTTTACCAGAGCTATCTTGGCGTTCTCCACGCGCCTTGGCATTCCAGGGTGAACGCGCTCTTTGTCGATGACTATTCCTTCTATCAGCTGCGAATCGGTGGAGCTACCACCCTCCTTCTTCTCGACTTTAACGTTATCCACGTCCGCTATCAGCTTGCCGTCTTCCTCCTCCAGAATCTTCTTCACAGCTTGGATGCATATTTTGGAAAGTTCTGGACCGTGCGCCTCCGGACCTTTACCACTCATCGAAGTCTCGACTATTTGGGTCAGAAGCCTCGTATCGTCCTTTGTAACCTTTAGCGCTATTTTCTCCAAAATTTCCTGCGCCTTCCTCGCCGCTCTCTTGTACCCACGTGCTATGACGGTTGGGTGGATATCCTGATCTATGAGCTCCTCAGCGCGTTTCAGGAGTTCACCGCTCAGCACCACCGCAGTGGTCGTGCCGTCCCCGACCTCATCCTCTTGAGTCTTCGCTATCTCGACCATCATCTTGGCCGCTGGATGCTCAACGTCCATCTCATCGAGGATGGTCGCCCCGTCGTTGGTTATGACAACATCCCCGAGGTTATCGACCAACATCTTGTCCATGCCGCGTGGGCCGAGCGTGGTACGGACTGCCTCGCTGATAATCCTCGCAGCTAGGATATTTGTGCGCTGGGCATCCCGTCCAACGTATCTCTGGGTCTTCGCCGGCAGGACCAAAATTGGCGTGCCTCCCATTTGAGCCGCTCCCATCTGAGCTGCCATTACTACCACCTATACTTATTTTTACAATTACAAAATTTCTCGAATTTAAGTTGTAATAGCGTCCACCTATATAATTGTTTACCTCTTAAACCCCCCTTCGGGGAGACCCAAAGGATGAGTGAGGAACTTGACGAACGTGCTCCAACTCATAGGTAGTGCCCTCTGGTTCATCCTACCGGCGTACGTGGCCAACGCGACCCCTGTGTTGCTAGGCGGTGGCGTAGCGATCGACAGGGGGAGGCTCTTCTGGGATAAACGTCCAATTTTCGGGAGCGGAAAAACCGTGCGAGGATTCGTCGCTGGAGTAATAGCCGGCTCTCTCGTAGGCGGACTACAAGGCATCCTCACGGGCCAACTCCACGCGCGCCTCCTGCTCGGCCTCACGCTCTCGATCGGAGCGTTACTCGGCGATCTCCTTGGAAGCTTTATCAAGCGTAGAGCTGGAATTCCAAGAGGAAGGGCCGCCCCAGGGCTCGACCAGCTCGGCTTCCTCGTGTTCGCACTGCTCTTCGCTCTCCCCGTTGAAGCGCCGAATTGGAGGATCGTTCTCATACTTTTTTTAATAACCCCCCCGATCCACTTGGGGACGAACTTTGCCGGATACAAGCTTGGTCTTAAGAACCGGCCTTACTGACGTGACTTGAGAAAGAACTTAAACTCTGCCACCATATCCACCCTGAGGGGTAAACGTGACGCCCGAGGAAGCACTGGAGGAAATAGAGAAGGTACTAGACGAGATCCGAGATCTCTCCCAGTCAGGAGTTCCTATCATTGTAGAAGGTGAAAAGGACGCTAAAGCGTTGCGGAAGCTTAACGTGAAAGGGGATATTCACAAAATTTCTGAGGATAAAAGAACCGCTCTAAACTTCTTAGAAAAACTCTCCACGTACAAAAGAGTCATGATTCTAACAGATTTCGACCGCGCGGGCAACGAGCTCGCGAGATTTTGCGCAAAGCACCTGGAGAGCCTAAATACCGAAGCAATAGTCGAACCCCGTGACAAACTCAAAGCACTCGTGCGGAAGTTCGTCAAAGACATCGAAGGGCTTCCAAAATTCGTGCGGACAGTTCACGCGAGCCAACGCCCCGTCACTAGACGTTAGCTATTCCTCGTCTTTGACTTTGGAGAGAAACTTTTCCACCACGGTGGGCTTTATCCCTATCTCTAGTAGTCTCCTTCGGATCTCCCCCAAATTCTTTCCTTTCCCCTTCAGCTTTAAGTAGATCTTTTTTGTAGATTCATAGATCTCATGAGGAAAACACACCCACGCGTCCGTCTCCCGTATGAAGTAATCCGGAATCACCACAGACCAAGGCTTGAAATATAGCGTGGCAATCCTAACTTCGGATGCTCGTCTCTCGAGGAGGTGCTCCTTCACCAGGCGCAGGCTCTTACCTGAGTCCGCTATATCGTCCACAAGGAGCACCTTCTTTCCCCCGATATCTACTTGGAGGGGCTGGGTTATCTGCGGTTTGGATTTGGTCTCATAGATTCCAACGTAGTACTCGACCCTAACGGTGGCGATCTCTGGAATCTCGAGGAGATCCGAGAGGAGTCTCGCCGGAATCCACCCGCCCCGAGCGACAGCCACTATCACATCCGGATCGTACCCACTCTCCATTATGCGATCCGCAAGTTTGATGCAAAGCTCGTGGATCTCCTCCCAACTTGGGACTTCGTACTTCTCCGGTTTCTCAACGGAGGGTTTGGATCTCCTTTCCGTCTCCATCATGAACACGCAAGTTTATTGATTTTCTTTAGAACCTTTTAACTTACCGCTGGAAAATGGGACTTAAAGTTCGGTTCATAAATAGTCACAGATAATCCAAGAGCATGCCGAAATCCTCGAAGTCTTCAATCACAACATCGGCAACTCTGGCTAGAACTTCGTCCTTACCAATCGCTACCCCCATTCCGACGTTCTTCAGGAGACCGATGTCATACTTGCTGTCTCCGACGCCAACGCATTCGCCCATCCTTATTCCGAGCCTATCGGTGAGTCCTTTCAAGGCCTCGTGCTTCCGGCGGGGATCCACTCTGAAAATCCCCTCGCCAGTTAAATAACCTCGGCCGTCGGTTTCCAATCCATTAGCGAGGACGTACTCTATGCCAAGCCGATTCGCCACTTTCTGAGCTAGGATATCCACCCCGCCACTCACTATCGCGACCTGGTACCCTTTCTCGTGAAGTCCGCGAACGACTTCGGAAGCGTTTGGCGCCAGCTTGAAGTCTGAGAGGATTTCTTCAATTTGGGAAATTCTCGGCCTCGGTTTCCAAAGTGAGATGTCGCGACGCATAAATTCCGGATAGTCTATCTCTCCCCTCTCCCATGCCTTGAGATTCTCGGCCGCTTTTTCCATGACTCTAAAGTGGTAATGGATGATCTCCCAACTGTTTGGCTCGACAACTAGGGTGCCATCCATATCAAATGCGACGAGCTTGTAATGCATGTGACCCACAATTCCTTTATCTATTCGGGCTATAAACCACCGAGGGTGAAAATTGAAGGAAATCCTTGTCATCCTGACCTCTCTCATTCCCAGCTTCGAGGCGAGATACGCCATCCCGGTCGCCCTCGAATTGACGAACATCAACCTAGCAGCTCTTTTCACTATTTGCGTTGCGCTTAACATCGGCGTGATCCCGATAGTCTTCTTGGGACTCGACTGGCTTGCTCCGCCCTTCAGGAGGAAATTTAAATGGGTGGACTCCATCTTCAGATGGTTTTGGCGTAGGGGGCGCAACCGGAAGTGGGGATTTCTCAGTCTTGTTGCATTCGTGGCCACGCCAATTCCCGGAACTGGCGCTTACACCGGTGTACTTATGGCATATCTCTTCGGTTTCGATAGGAAACTATCCACCATCGCAATAGCAACGGGGGTGATAGTTAGCGCGACCCTGACTACACTCGCCACGCTCGGGATGATTTCACTCGTAAAGTCCTTCTACCCATGCTGAAGTGGTCCCAGCTGAAGAGGATTCTTGAGGCCCACACACTAACATCGAGGAGCAACCATGTTTAAGGTTCGACCGCGTCGGGGGACCAAAACCTGAACTTCCTTGTCATCGATTTTGTAAAATCGCAGGGTTTTTATCCTATCGCGCTATAAATTTAACTTGCAAATCAAAATTAAGCCAGAATCACCATCAAGCTCATCTGGCTTTTGTGTGTGAAATGTGGAAAGGTAAAAAATATCGAGAGTTGGTTAATTGTCAAAAAGTAAAAGGGGGGTAGATATGAAAGAAGGTATAGAAACTGCCAAGTACCTAATCAAGGCTTCTTTAGAAGTCAACGGGGTAGTTGAACGCCCGGATGTAGTTGGTGCAATCTTCGGACAGACAGAAGGACTACTGGGGAACTCCCTAGACTTACGAGAGCTCCAGAAGACTGGTCGAATAGGTCGAATCATCGTGAACGTGGAATCCGCTGGGGGCAAATCCAAAGGAGAGGTAATCGTGCCATCAAACCTCGATCGGACGAAAACGGCAATAATCGGCGCTACGCTAGAAACGATAGAGCGCATAGGCCCCTGCGAGGCCAAGATCCAGGTCAAAGAAATCCAAGATGTCAGAGAAGCCAAACGCAAATTCATCGTCAATCGTGCGAGGGAAATTCTTGAGAAACTCGAAGGAAAAGCACCAGATGTCGAAAAAATCTCCAAATTAGTGAAGGAGTTCGGGCACGTCGAACGAATAGGGAGCTACGAGGGGCTACCAGCTGGCCCAGCGGTAAGGGATTCGGACGCGATAATAGTCGTCGAGGGACGCTCGGATGTGCTTAACCTATTGCGCCACGGCATCAGAAACACCATCGCCATCGAAGGAACCAATGTCCCAAAACCGATAGCAGAACTCTGTAAGGAAAAAACCGCGACTGCATTCCTAGACGGGGACCGCGGAGGGGACCTGATTCTGAAAGAACTCGTGCAAGTAGCAAAGGTGGACTACGTGGCACGAGCACCCCGCGGGAGAGAAGTCGAGAAACTGGAAAAAGATGAGATAATGAAGGCGCTCAGAAACAAAGTCCCTGTGGAACAAGCCATTGCCGAACTAGAAAAGAAAACTCGGAAACTCGGAGAAAAGGAGAAACTTAGGAAACTTGAAGCAATCGCGAGCAAAATCCTTGGCACGTCGAAAGCGCATCTCCTAGATAAGAACTTGGAAATAGTGGAGGAAACCAAAGTCAGAGAACTTGTCGAGAGAGTTAAGCAAGCCAAAAACGTGAATGCCATAGTCTTCGATGGTGTGATCTCACAAAGAATAGCAGATCTTGCTGCCGAAAAGGGGGCAAAATACCTAGTTGGTGTACGAGAGAGGGTGGAGGAAAAACCACCCAAGGTCCAGATTATGACCATCGAGGAACTTCGAAAGCGTGCGCGATAGTCGCAACCGCTCGGGAGCCTTTGGCGCTAGAATCTGTAGACCATAACAATACCGGGCTCCCCGTCCGCATAGTAAGCGGGAATCATCTCACGTTGGACGAATCCCAACTTTAAATAAAATTTCTGCGCTGCCCTATTGCTGGCCCTGACCTCGAGCCTTACCTCCCTCGCACCCTTCTCCCTCAGACGATTTAGCGCACTAGTCATCAACATAGACCCAATCCCCCGTCGTCGGTAAAGCGGGTCAACACCTATTGCAAGTATGTGCCCGGTCCTCCACCATCGCATGACAGCTATTGCATACCCCACAATCTTTCCGTTGACCTCGGCTACGAGGAAACCATCTGGGTGTAAGCTGTAAAGGTGATTAAGGAGGCCTAGGGGATACGGATCTTTAAAACACTTGTACTCTATATCCAAGATCGCTTGCATCTCGTCTGGCCTCAAATCCCTCACTCGAACTATTTGCTGAGCCACCATCTCCGCCCTTAGAAATTATTATCTTAAAGTTAAGATAAAAATGGCGACAGAGAGGGAGAGCTTGAAAGTGACAAATCCGAAGACCCGTGGCGTGATGTTCGAATATCGCGTCGGGCACTTCTTCGAGCGCTGGGGTTACTCGTGGGACCGCTCGGGGAGTTCTCTCGGGATCGACCTTAAGATCCTGAAGAACGGAAAACTTCGCTACCTTGTCAGTTGCAAGAAGACATCAAAACCTCGCCCAATTTACTTGACGCGCCATGAAGTGAAACGCCTCTCCATTGAGGCCTCGAGGAGGGGTGCCGAGGGACTCGTGTGCTTCGGCTTTCACCGCACCCCGATCTACGTCATCCCTGTAAAAGAGGTAGACAAGATCGAGAGCACGAGGCTATACTATAAAATTAAACCCGGAGATGGAATCCTGCTATCCGAATTTTTAGAAGACAGGCTTGAAGTCAACATTTGAGACTCAAGATCTAAATGGATCATCCTTTAACCTCAATATTTATTTGCGCGTGAAACCACTAACCATCGGAGGAAAAGAAAATGTCAGTCCCATCGGAAATCGCTTGGCTGGTACCACTGGTGGTTCCTTTCATCGTCGGATTACTGATTGGAGCGATAATCAAGCGAACTGCGAAACTGCTCCTCGTTATCGTTGCGTTGATTGTAGTCCTAATCGGGGCTGGCGCTGTAAGTTGGAGCTACTCGGATTTGTATGATAAATCCCTCGAAGTCCTGCCAAAATTGTGGTCTGAAGCTCAAGGATTTATCGGCACCCTTCCTTATTCCACCCCATCCTTCCTAGTTGGCCTTGGACTAGGATTGTGGAAGGGGTAGGAGGATCAAGTCAACCGCGCCTTAAACTACCCAAGCGGAGATGGTATATTCGATCATCTCAAAGGTATTCATGGTCGAGCATGGTTGCTACCCCCGTATACGGAACGCGCGCCTTAACGCTCGAACTTGAGAAGGAACGGGCACTCGTCGTCGCAGATTTGCACTTAGGTTTGGAAGAGGAACTGGCCACTAAAGGAATCAAACTGCCGAGCCAGATCCCCAAAATAAAAACCCGCCTTCTCCGCCTCATTCGACGGAAAAAGCCAAATAAACTGATCCTGCTGGGAGATGTCAAACATAACATTCCCATTACGAGCTGGCAGGAGTGGAGAGATCTACCGGATTTTTTCAGCGAACTGACCAAGCACGTGCAAGTCGAGATCTTGCCCGGCAACCACGACGGCGACATCGAGGGACTTGTGCCACGCGATGTCATAATCCACGATCCCCGTGGCATAGTGATCGGGGGAGAGAAGAAAATAGGGCTCATGCACGGACACACTTGGCCGAAACCGGAACTACTCGGGGCCGATCTAATCATCACGGGGCACAACCACCCAGCCATCGAATTTAGGGACGACCTCGGAGGTCGCGTGATTGAACCGGTCTGGATGTACTATAAAATCCTGCCGTCGAATCTCCCCAAGAGGTTGCAGAGCGCGGTTAAGGGAGAACCCCCGAGGTTTCTGGTTGTGCCAGCGTTCAACGAGCTAATAAGCGGTGCAGCTGTGAATCGCTCGATACCCCATGAACTCTTGGGTCCCATCTTCAAAAGTGGGTGCGCCGATCTTCCAAGAGCTGAAATTTACCTGCTTGATGGAACCTTCTTGGGAACTCTCGAGAATATCAAAAAGAAAAACAATCCCAGGTTTCTTCCCTAAAGTTTTATATGACCCTCGGCATTAAGAGGTGGAGGGTTACCTTGGCAGATGTTCTCATTATTGGAGCCGGCCCGGCTGGTATCTTCGCAGCTTATGAAATATCCGCTAAGTCCGACCTCTCCGTTCTGATAATCGATAAGGGGAAGGACATAAAGGACCGAATGTGTCCAGTCGCGAAAACAGGGAAGTGCATACGATGCAATCCGTGTGATGTCATGTGCGGGGTCGGGGGCGCTGGGGGGATGTCCGACGGAACTTTAAATCTCCGACACGATGTGGGGGGCAACCTAGCAGAATTCACGAAGACCACCGCAGAGGCGACTAACCTCGTCAGGGAAGTGGACTCGATATTCCAAGAGCATGGGGCCCCTAAGGAAATCTACGGAAAAAACGACGCGGAAACGGAGAAGCTCGCTCGCAAAGCCGCTGCAGCGGGTGTAAAATTCATACCCATTACCCAGCGCCACATAGGCTCGGAGTATTTACCAGACGTCATCAGCTCGCTGAAGCGCGAACTTGAGTCGCGTGGGGTAAAATTCATGCTTCGCACGGAGGTTGAGAGGATTGAAAAGGATTCGGTGATTGTGCATGGAAAGCGGCTGAAGGGGAAATTCATCCTCGCTGCGCCGGGAAGGGCCGGGGCGTTTTGGTTTGCGAAGCAGGCTCAGAGGCTCGGGATCAAATTTACTCACAGGGCCATCGATGTCGGAGTGCGAGTCGAAGTTCCGGCCGTCGTGATGGATCCGGTGATCAAAATAAGCCGTGACCCCAAGTTCCACATCATAACCAGGACCTTTGACGATTTCGTCAGAACCTTCTGCACGAACCATCGGGGATTCGTGGTCGAGGAGCAATACGATGACTTCTGCGGCGTGAACGGGCATGCGATGCGCACCAAGAGATCCGAGAATACGAACTTCGCCTTTCTCTCGCGCGTCGAACTCACTCAACCTGTAACCGATACCACGGCCTATGGAAGATCTATCGCGCGTCTAGCAACGACCATTGGAGGAGGAAGACCGCTACTGCAACGGCTCGGGGACTTGCGCCATGGAAAACGATCTACCTGGGAGCGAATTGAGAGAGGTCACGTGCGACCAACCCTGCGGAGTGTTACCCCCGGAGACATCTCCATGGCCCTACCTGGCCGCGTGGTCACAAACATCAGGGAGGGCCTAGAGCAACTCGACGAAGTTATCCCGGGAGTTGCCTCGGATGCAACGCTCCTCTACGCCCCGGAGGTCAAGTTCTACGCAGCTAGGATCTACGTGGACGAAAACATGGAGACAAACGTGCCTAACCTTTTCGCGGCTGGAGACGGTGCTGGTCTTTCACGCGACATCGTGAATTCCGCCGCAACGGGGATCCTAGCCGCTAGAGGGATAATGAGAAAAGCTGGGATCGGGATATGACCTTTACACGTGAAACGGTCAAACCGTCGCAGGAGGAAACAGGACTGTTACTCCCGCGATACTTATTCTTATCCTAGTCCTGACCTACAGCTACGAATAACTCCAAGCCTCAGCCACTTTCGGTCCAATTCCTAGCTATTCCTGATTTTCCCTAGCGCCTAGTGCTCTTGTGACCTCCTCCCCTCGCTCTCGCAAGGGGCTTCCACTTTTCCTTCGCGCTACGC
>JAGGTB010000012.1 GCA_021163965.1 Hadesarchaea archaeon
GCGTGGTCCATTTATAAAGGTTGACTAGAGGATGGTCGAAACTTCGGCTTTCTCGGTGCCTATGACCTCCCTTCGGATCCACTTCTTGCTCGATGCGGTAAATATTATGACTGAATCCTCGTCCTCCCTAATGAGCTCCCTGAGCCTCGCCCTCACCCGCTCGAGCTGCCCCTCGCTGAGCTCGCCCTCGAAGGCGGAATTCTGGATCCAAGTGAGGTACTGCCTCAGGAACTGCCTAACCCCGTCGATCCGCTCGACCCCGACGTCGTAAACTATCAGCACGTACACGGCTACCACCAAGCGCGAAAAGCCTCGAACGGCTTGTCCCCCAGCAGGTGTTTCACCAGCTTATAGCACTCGAGCCTAATCAGCCGCTGATAAGAGACCTTGCGCTTGAGCGAGGGGTGTTTGATGGTCGTGCGGAGCTTCTCGTCCCACTCGGTGAGGAAAATCCTTCTGCCCCTATCGTTGAGGTAGCAGAAGTTGAGCTCCTCGAGAAAGTGTTCTCCCCCAAGCATTCGGTTGTTCACGAGCTTAAAAATCACCCGATCCACGAGAATCGGTTTGAAGATCTCGCTCAGATCCAAGCTCAGCGAGAAACGCCGCTCGCCTGGCTCGTGCAAGTAGCTTATCGTTGGATTGAGCTGGGTGTGGTAGATCTCCGTAAGCACTGTGGTGTAAAGCAAAGAATTGCCGAAGGAGATGAGGCAGTTTATCATGTTATCGGGAGGGCGCTTGACACGGCGCTCGAGCTCGAACCCCTCTCGCAGGATCTCATTAAAGCTCCGATAGTAGTGATCCCTGATCCTCCCCTCGATGCCCATGAGCTCCTGCACATCCCCCGCCCCGTCGATCGCGCGCCTCTCCCCCTCTATCGCCTCCATCGCTCCGCCGACGTCCTTGCCGCGCTTCCGGTAGTGGGCGAGGTTCTTCAAGATGTTGTGGCTCGCGCCCCTAATTACCTCCTTGGCGATCTCGAGCCTCTTCTCCCCGTCCAAGTAGTGCTCGACCTGCTTCACGAGCAGGTATCCGGACGGCAGGTACTCGCGGGGATAGAAGGTGCCGGAGTAATAGCCGTAGTAGTTGAAGACGTGCATCGGAATGCGGTTCTGGGAGAGGAAGACCAAGAGCTTCGAGTTAACGTCGAGCTCGCCGAACGCGTATATCGCCCCGACGTTGGTCACGGGTATGGGTGTTTTCCCCTGGCCGGTCTCCAAGTACAGCGTGTTTTCCCTTCGCCTCAGCCTCCCGCTCCTCAAAAGGTAATAATTGCGCTTCATCCTAGCACCAGCACAGTTCGTAATAGCTGCATTTCCTACAATAAGACTTCTTCTCCGCGGGCGGTGGCTCGGGGCTGGAGAGCACGCGCTTTATTTCCTCCAGGGTTCTCTCTACCTCCCTTTCCCTCTCAGCCGTCAACTTGACTTCCTGTCTCCGCCGGAGCAGGGGGTAATCTATTACCCCCCTTGCGACGATTCCCCTCCGCTTCAGCCAGTAGAGGTAGTAGAGCATCTGGCCGATGTGGGCGGCCTCAATTCGCTTCGAACGTTTGATATCGTGGACCTCCGGGCCGCGCGAAAGGAAGTCTATTTTGATGGGGCCGAGGTCTATCTCCTTCGTCTTCCTGGAGTATGCCACCTCGTGCAGCAAGCTTCCCAGCGAGACGAGATCCGAGGTTTGCTCCATCTCGAAGTTGCGCGAGAAGAGCCAGAGCTTTCGCTTGCAGACGAAGTAGTAGTTGACTTGGGTGCCGGTATAGGTGAGCTCGGGGGAGGGTATTCTCTCCATGGTTTCACGCCTTACGTGAGTCGAGCCGACAAATCCTTTCCAGATCTCCCAAATCGAACGGGAAGTACCCTTCGTCCCTCAACTTCTCTTTCCCACGGATTTTTCTCGCAATCAAACCGTAAAACTCCTCCCTCCTTTTGTTGAACCAAGAATTTATTGCCTCAAGCTCGCTTATGATTTTCCTTCGTTTCAGGAGCCAAAAACTCCAAGAGAAGGACATCGCTCGACCTGTTTCGGTTTTACGAAAAAGTCAGCCCTCGGTTCTTCATGAACTCCGGCGTTAATCTTGCTTTCCAACCCTCCCCGCGCCGTATAGGGCATTTGTTTCCCGAAGCCGTTCGAGAACGGCTAAGAGCTTTCATTTGCAACGAAGTCTCCCTACCCCTCCACAGAGATCCCGGTCTCCACCGCCTCCCTCACGATGGTGACCTGCTTCTTGAGCCTCTCGAACTCCTCCGGGGTATAGCAGAGAAAGTCGACGAGGTAGTTAGAGTCCCAGTATCTGTAAGTTTCGGAAACCCTTTGGAAGAAATCCTTCCCCTCGTACCGCGGGGAGACGACTATCAAATCTATATCGCTGTCCTCGCGTGCCTTCCCCAGCAGCCCTGCTCCCGAACAGTATCACGCGGTCGACCCTCATCGCGCGGCCAATTTTTCTCCTGAATTGCCTGACTACATCCATTATATTCTCTTCCGAACCCATCTCAGGATCTCCTCCGTTTAACCCCTTCTTTCACGAAGATCGGCCCTCACCACGTTCATGAACCCGAACCCGAGCGAGTTGAGCTCCCCGAACCCGCACTCGAGCCCGAACTGTAGTATCTCCCTCTGGTTCTTATTTAGGTGACTGAAGGGGAACTCCCAGAGAGAGCCGAGGACCTTAACCTCCCTCCCGCCGAACACGACGTGGTTGCAGACCGGCTTCTTAAACGTGAACTGCTCGAATATCTGGAACCCCTCTAGGCGCTCCCCGCGGAACTCCCGGTACTTCTTGAACAGGTTGTCCTCCAGCTGCCTGACGAAGGCCTCGAAGGAATAGCGGGGCCGCCAGTAGACGTAGTCGTAGTCGCGCGGTGGCCTGATTCCATAGCGCCCGTAGTTCTCCCTCGGGATCCTCACCACTATCGGAGTCCCGGAGACGAGGGTGCACCCCCCGCGGAGCCTCGGCTCCAGCACCCTGAGCGACTCCAGCGAGAAAGCCATGTCGCCGACCTCAACCCTCCCGTCCCCCTCCAGGATCTCCGAGAGCTTTCCCTCCAAGACCCCGAGGAGCGGCCTCTCCGGCGACGATATCAACAGGTGCCTCAGGTCCCCCCTCCTCATGTCGGCGGGCGGGAAGATGTTCGAGAAGCAGAAGAACTTGTACCCCCGGCGGTCGTGGAGGTCCGAATAAGGGGTCCCCCGCAGCAGGTCGTAGATAAAACCCTGCAACTTGTGGTGGTAGCGCGGATCGTAGCCCTGATCCTTCAAGGCTCTCAGCCCGATTAAAATTCTCATCTCCACCGACTTTACTGAACCCTCGGAGGAAAAAAGTCTATCTGGCCAGCGAGAATCGGTACGTCGTCGGCCAGATCTGGCTTCCCCCCTCGTAAACGGGTGGCGCAATAGCGCACGATCGCCGAGGGGGGTTAACTATCGCTCGCCGTATCTCGCCAGCACCCCTTTGATCTCCCCCGCAAACCGGCAAAAGTCGTCGCGGCCCTTCGTTATGCTCTCAAACGCGATCTCGTCGCTGATCTTTCCGTACCCGTATACCGCTTTCCCCTTCAACGCCTCCACCCTGACATATAGGGGGAGATCCCGAAAGGTCTGAACGTCGAACCTGTCACCGAGCTCCCCAAGCACCATAATCCTAAAGTTGAACCTCTCCCTCCCATCTCCACCGTGTCCCACCGCCAGATCCACATCGGAGAGCTTGTCGTCTTCCCCCCTCGCCACCGACCCGTAAAGGAGTATGAACTGAACCTTTCCCTCTTCATCCAGTTCCATTATCTTTCTAACGCCTTCTCCACCTTGGGCGGAACCGATACCTTCTTCGATAGCACTCTGGCCCCCTCTAATGTTTTCGCTCCGCTCAATAAAAACCGCGAGGCTCCCGCCAGCGGATACCTCGGGGGCGGCGAATTCCAGTAAACGTGGACGCCGTTGGCACCCGATTGACCGACCGGCTCACTCGAACTCGATCGTCGCGGGCGGCTTACTGGACAGATCGAAGAGAACGTGGGTGACCGTGGGGATCTCCCCCGTTATCCTCCTCTCGATCGAGCGCAGGGTTTCCCAGGGCACGGGGAACGGTTCCGCCGTCATGGCATCCTCCGATTTCACGACCCTGACCGCGACGACCTCCCCGTATTTCCTCTCCCCCGCCTCCGTCACGCCGGTAGCTTTATCCCGCATGAGGACCGCGAAGGCTTGGAAGCACGGCAGGCCTTCCGTTTCCTCCTCCACTATCGCCGTGGCCTTCCTGACGAGCTCAACGCGCTCCGGCGTCACCTCCCCGAGCACCCTTACTGCCAAGCCTGGGCCGGGGAAAGGCCTCCTCTCGTAAACCTCGCGGGGGAGTCCGAGCGCGCGCGCCACCTCCCTGACCTGCGGCTTGTAGAGATCTTTCAGGGGCTCCAGGACCCTGTAGCCGTACCTCTCCATCGGGTCGATCCCCACCTGCTCTAGGACGTTGTGCTGGGACTTCACGCCGCCGCTCGCCTCGACCACGTCGGCCGCTATCGTTCCCTGGAGCAGGCAGGAGACCCCGAGCTCCCGCGCGATGTCGGCAAACGTCCGATAGAAGGTCTCCCTGAAGGCCTTCCTCTTCTCTTCGGGATCCGTCTTCCCCCTGAGCGCGCTGAAGAAATGGTCCTTCACGTCGAAAATCTTCGCCTTTATCCCCATCCGCCCGAGGACCCTCAAAACCTCCTGGGGCTCGCCTTCCCGCATCAACCCGTCGTCGAGGAAGACGACCTTCAGCCTATCGCCGACGGCCCTGTGCCCCAAGGCGGCGGTCGTCATGCTGTCGACCCCTCCCGAGGTCGCCGCGAGAGCCTCCGCGTCGCCGATGGCTCGCCTCAGCCAAGCTATCTTCTCCTCGATGAATTTTTCGGGTTCGAACATCGGGAGACATCCTCGCGCGCTCGTTAATATATTTTGTTGCAAACTCGTGAGGATGCCTAAATTAATTAGGATGGCCAGCCATGGCTTCCATCGCAACGCATTTATTTCCTTTCACCAGCGGGGAAAATGAGAGTCTATGGTCAGATGCTCCGTCTGCGGGAGGGAATTCCCCGAGAACCGGTTGCTTCGCTGCTACGAGTGCGGCAAGGCATACTGCCCGGAGTGCGCCGAGCGGAACCCCACGATAAAAGAGCTCGGCGTTTGCCCGGACTGCGAGGAAGTCTTCGAGACCGAGGAGGACTACTGGGAGTGGGAGTGATATTCGTCGGCTTACCCGCCTAGACCGCGAGAGCCAACTACTGGGTCTCAAGAGGAGGCCAGCTTTGACGCAAGCCTGGCCACCCTCCTGCCGTATTCCCTGCACAGTCCTTCGCTCCTTCCGTCCGGCTTCCCGATCGCCACAGGGCCGTAGTGGTCGCCCTCCGACGTCCCTTGGACGATCATCCCGTGTATCAGCAGGGCCTGCAGGATGCTCATCACCGTCGTTTCGTTTCCTCCTCCGATGCCGCCCGAAGAGGAAAAAGCCCCGCCGACCTTCCCCTCGAGATCGCCGTGGAGCCGAACGCTGTCGTCGAGGAACTTCTTGACCTCCGCCGCCATGCACCCGTAATAGGTCGGGGACCCTACGACGATGGCATCGTACTCCGGTAGCTCCTCTACCTTGGCCTCCCGCACCGGTTTCACGTCGACTTCGGCGCCCTCGTCTCTCGCACCTTCCGCTATCAGCTCGGCCATCCTCTTCGTGTTGCCGGTCCTAGAGTGATAGACGATCAAAACCCTCGACATGTCCCCACCATTCATCCTATGTTACGGGGGCAAATAAGCTGTGGGCCGTATCCCGTGAAGCCCCTTTGTGATGGCCCGGGTTGAGGTCTGCCCCACTCAGCTTAATACCACCAAAAGCCGACCCGAATTGGGGGAGAACTTGAAGCTGAAGCAGATGCTCTCCCGGATCCCGAGCTATTCTGAGGAGCTCGGGCTCGACCTGCGGAAGCCCGGTGACAGGTTCAAGTGGTTTCTCGCATCGGTGCTGTTCGCCAAGCGGATATCCGCGGAGATCGCGAAGAAAACCTATCGAGTCTTCGAAAAGAGGGGATTGACCACCCCCGATGCCATCCTGCGCACGGGCTGGGACGGGCTCGTTGACGCCCTAGACGCCGGAGGATACGTGCGCTACGACTTCTCGACGGCCACAAATCTCCTAGAGGTGGCTAAGGAGCTCAAGAGGCGGTACGGGGATCTCGAGCAACTGCACCAAGGGGCGAAGACCCCCCGGGACTTGGAGTCACACCTGCAGAAGTTGAGGGGGATAGGCCCTGTCGCCACGAACATCTTCCTCCGGGAGCTCAGGGGCATATGGCCGAAGGCGAGGCCTAAGCCCTCGAAGCTAGCGCGCGAGGTAGGCGAGAAACTCGGACTCGATGAAGTCGAGCCGTTCGAATCGGCGCTCGTAAGGATCAACCTCGAATACTGCAAACGGCGCAAATGTGCCATTTGTCCCGTGGAAGAATATTGTAGAGAGAAGCGAAATCTAACGACCCCATTTTAGTCATATTATTTGTCATCCGAGGAAAGTAAAACTTGGTGCTCGCGTGTCCTGGCGGGAATACTTTCCGGAGGGCTACGAGAAAAGACCAGACCAGCTGAGGTTCATCGAAGAGGCCTCCGAGCTCCTCGCCGAGGGGGGGATATACGTGGTCTCGGCCCCCTGCGGGATAGGCAAGAGCCTGGCTGCCCTCGTATCTGCCCTCCCGCTGGTCGAGGAGGGGAAGAAGCTGATCTTCACATACCGGACGCGCAACCAGATCCAGATCTACCTGAAGGAGCTCAGGGCCATAGGCAGACGACGGGAGCGGGAGTACCTTCAAGCATCCCTCGTGAGCAAACAGAGCATGTGCCCGAGATTTTCCGGCGACCGGATCTCCTACGGCGCTTTAGTGAGGGCCTGCAGGATCCTGAGGGAGAACTCTAAGAGGGGGAAGGAGCCGAGGTGTGCGTACTACTCCAAGATCCTAGAGGACCAGGAGAGAGCTATGAAGCTCGCCCTCGAGTGGTCCAAGAGCTACATTTCGCCGCTGGAAATCGTGGCGCGGGCGGAGAAAGCCGGGATCTGCCCCTACGAAGCGGTGAAGCTGATAATGCCCGAAGCTGAGGTCTTCCTCGGGACCTACCACTATCTCTTAGACCCTGGAATAAGGGAGGGTCTGCTCAGCCAGCTGGACATCGATCTCTCGGAGTGCGTCGGGGTGATCGACGAGGCCCACAATCTGTCGACCTTCGCGCGGGATCTCCTTTCGAGCGAGCTCCAGGAGCGCTCCATACGGAGGGCCCTAGACGAGGTCGGCGCGTTCGGGGGGCCGGACGCGGACGAGATCGAAGAGATCCTCCTAGCCCTCCGCGAAGAGTTCTTCCCCGAGCTGTCTAAGGGGCTTAAGCCCGGCGAGCCGAGAAGGCTGGACCGCGAGGCCGTCAGGGAGCTTTTCAGGGAGACCGTGGGCGGGATTCCGGAGATGGTCGCCAAGCTCGTCCACGATTACGGAGAGTACGTGTGGGGCGAGAGGCTCAAGCTCGGGCGGAGAATCTACAGCTACAACCACAGAGTCGGAGAGTTCCTGATGGGCTTCCTCGGAGCGGAGGGGGCTCAGTATGCCCGCTGGGCCGAACTCGAGGAAGGTGAGACGAAGCTGGAACTCAGGAACTTGGACGGGAGGGAGCTAACGGACGTGGTCTTGGAAGGTCTGCACTCCGCGATCCTTATGAGCGGGACCCTCACGCCCGCGGAAGTCCACGGACAGCTCCTCGCTTTCGACACGAGGAGGATGAAGTTCAGGGAGTTTAAGTCCCCATTCCCACCCGAGAACCGCCTCATCCTAGTCGCTAGAGACGTGTCCTCGAGGATGGAGGAGCGGACGGAGCAGACCTATCGGCGGTGGCGCGAGTACATCGAGGAGGTGTTGAGGACGAACAGGGGAAACGTCGGAGTGTTCTTCACGAGCTACGAGTTGATGAAGAAGATCTCAGGGCTGGACACGGAGCGAGAGGTAATCGTAGAAAATAGGAAGACCACCCACGGGGAAGTGATAGGGCGGCTGTCTGGGAGGGATGACATCGCCCTGTTTGGGGTGATCGGCGGAAAGTTCAGCGAAGGGGTCGACTACCCCGGGGAGCTCCTCACGTGTGCTGTGGTAGTCGGGTTCCCTTACGCGAGTTGGGACGACCGCCAAAGAGCCCTCACCGAGTACATGAACGCGGTCTTCCCGGGAAAGGGGAGGCTCTATGGATATCTGGCCCCCGCGATCACGAGGTTCCTCCAGACCTGCGGGAGGATCCACCGCTCAAAGAGGGATAGGGGGTGCGTGGTGATACTCGACAAGCGCGTACGCTACCCCCACATCAGGCGTAAGCTTCCAAAGTACTTCCAGCGGGAAATGCGAACGGTCTCGAGCCCGGAGGAGTGCGGGAGGCTCATCTCCCAGTTTTGGGAGAAGCCTCGTCAGGGGGCATACAGAAATGCGAGCCCGGCGAGGTAAAAAACGTAGAACGCGAGCAGCCCGATCCCCTCCCGGCGGCTCAACTTAAGTCCCGTCCACATAAACCCTAGGAGCAGGAGCATCGCGATTAACATCATGGGGTTACTAAACCATATTGCCTGATGATCCACCCTTAACGGCCTTATCACCGAAGCGCAACCGATGACGAGGGCAGCGTTGAAGATGTTCGATCCTATGACGGTGCCCGCCGATATCTCAGGCAACCTCTTGGCGGATGCGATTATTATCGTGGCCAGTTCTGGGAGCGAGGTTCCGACGGCTACCAGTGTAAATCCTATCGCCGACTCGGGAACTCCGACAACGCGAGCGAAACCCGCCCCGGAGTACACGAGCAACCACGCGCCTAGGATCGTCCCAGTCGCACCCACGACAAACAGGAGAAACAAGCGACCTAATCCCTCCCGACCTCGGGTGGAATTATCCCTCCCCCTGTTCGCCTCCCTCCCCCATACGAATTTCAGAAAGAGGACAAAAATCAGGAGGAGAACCACGCCCTCGATTGCGCTGACTTCGCCGTCGAGAGCCATTAAAACGAGGACGATTCCAATACCGAGCATTATTGTGCCCTCCTTCAGTCTCTCCCTATTGACGTTGACTGCACCGAAGACCGCCGCCAGCCCCAAGACGAGGGAGATGTTTATGATGTTTGAGCCCACCACGTTCGCGTATGATATCTCGACTTCGCCCAGAGCAGCGGCTATTGTAGAAGTAAAGAACTCGGGGGCGGAAGTTGCGAAAGCGATGAGCGTGAGGGCAACCACCGCCTGTGAGACGCCGAGGGCTCTGGCTATCCCGCAAGACGAGGAGACGAAAACGTCGCCCGCCTTGCCGATGAGAACAACGGCGGCCACAAACGCGACGACGTACAGGATGAGTTCTTCTATCATCCAGTCCCCTCCTTTGAGACGAGCTTAAAAAATATAGGTGTGAGCAGCGTGGTCGCAAGGGTTACCGCGATCATCGTTGCGAAGAGGGCAGATGGTAGGATTTCCGATTCCAACCCAAAGAGCAACACGGCAATTTCGAGAGATCCCCTCGAACACATGGCAGTACCTATGATCGCGATATCCCTTCCCCGATAACCGGATACTGCGGCCCCGGCCCCACATCCGACCATCTTCCCAACGAACGCAGCAGCTAGAAGCGCGAGAAGTAGGGGCACCATCCCCCATCCTATTTCGCCCAGGGCCGGGAAATTGAGGCCGACGAAAACGAAGAACATCGGTGTGAGGATCGACTGTAGCGAAGTCGTGACGTTATCCAGTATAGCGTTTAGTTGGATCCTACTCAACAGGAGGGCGTCGGGCCTCTCGCGCAATCTGCTGATGAACATGCCGGCCATATAGGCCCCTATGATCGCGTGGAGACCGATGTAATGTGTGGCAACGGCAAGGGCTAGCGCCAGACACACGACAAACGTGATGGGGACTTCCCCTTTCTCGAAACGCCAAAGCTTCTGCATTAGGTTCATCTCGATGATTAACTTTCGGGAGAGATATGTCACGAGCACGAAGAACACAAATATGCCTAGCGTCGTCCAAGCGAACACGCTCCAGTCCAAGCCACCTCTAAGGACGGCCGAAGACAGGAGGCCAAGGACGTAGACCGCCATAATGTCGTCGATGAGGGCAGCACTCACTATGAGTTGGCTGTGCCGGCTCTTTCCGACGACGCGCGTCACCACCTCGGTCGCCGTGTTGCTGAGCGCGGCGCCGACGAACACGCAGGCGAGCGTCTGGTACCCCCAGGCGTAAGCTATGCCGAACCCTAGAGCGAAGGAGACGCTCATGCCGCAGAGGGCGATCACCAGCGCTCGATATTTAATCCTCATAAAATGTTCAAAGCGGGAGTTCAGTCCGGCGACCAACATCATCACCACCAAGCCGAGCATCGCAACGGCCGTGATTCCGTCGCTGATGGTCTCCCCAGGTTCAATCGTGATTAGACCGTAGCCCGCCGGACCGAGGAGAACACCGATGGCGACCTCCCCAATCAGCGGAGAGAAACCTCCGCGTAGAAATAGCCCGCCGAAGAATTTCGCGGAGAGCAACAGGACCAAGAGATAGAGGAGAAGATCCCAATTCATGTCTAAACCTCGCGCCTCCGCCAGAGCAGCTTTTTCCCGACTTCGATGCGTAGGATCCTGTGATACGGGATTTCAACCTCCCCTTCGCCGGATTTGACGCGCATGAATGCCCTTCCGAGTTCCTTTATTTCGTCGCCCCGAATGACGCGCACATCGCCCGGTGCTCCACGGTGCGCTATCGTCACGCGCGCCTGACTTATATCCAGCTCAGGATGCCATTTTAGTTTCCCCAGCACGTCGCGGGGTCCGGGAGCTCGTCCAGTGTGCAAACTATCACCAGACCTATCGTGGAGGTGGTCAAAAAAGCTACCCCATGGGACCAATCTGCCAGAGGTTGGTTATGGAATCCAAAGCCGCCCCGATGCACTCTCCTCCCCGCACATCCGTCGTCGCTCCGTGTCCGGGGAGCAACCTTCGCACGCCGAGCTCCTTCAACCTCCGTAACGATCGCACCATGGCAGCCGAATCGCCCGTCGGGAGATCCGTGCGCCCAACCCCGTCGCAAAACACCGTGTCCCCGGAGAACAGCACCCGTCGCTCCCGGTCGTAGAGACATATGCTACCCCGCGTATGTCCGGGAGTGTGCAAAACCTCCAAAGTCACCTCACCGAGCTCGATTCGGTCGCCGTCCCTGAGCTCGCGGGTTGGTTCAATCGGCTCGAGGCTTGCCCCGAACGCGTTGGCGAGGGTAACTTCGGGGTCCGCGTTGCGAAGCGCTTCTACCTCAAGTTCGTGAATCGCGACTTGGCAACCGGAAGCGGAGATGAAGTCGTGATCACCACCGATGTGATCGTAGTGGCAGTGAGTGTTGATCAGAAGATCCACGTCATCGGTCCTCACGCCGAATTTCAGGAGGTTCCTCCTGACCCGATCGAAGTTCATCCCCGTCCCGGCATCCACCAGCGCGATGACTTCGTCAATGATCAGGTAAATGTTGGAGTCAAAACCTAGACCGCCTACCTGGTGAATTTGCATGGGACAGGTCTGTTTTATTGGTGGCTATTAAGCTTTGCGCCTCCAAATCCTTGACGATTCTAGATGATAGCGCATCCTTCCCTACTGTTCATAGGAGACAAGTTCCCTTCAACATAACTAATCGGAGATTATTTCCACGTTAAAATGTTGCGTCATTGGGTATTTCACGTTTTTTACGTTTAAACACAGCTCTAGAGTGTAGTTTCCGGGTTCTATGTTTAATGTCTCTAATTCTACCTCGGCGCTTGAGGTTGACTGCCGAAGAATGCTCCCAAAATTGAGTTCCCCGGAAAGAACTTTCAATTTTGGCAGAGTGGATATGACCCTGCCTACAACTTCTTCAGCTATGCTACTCCCAACATTCTCAAGAGTTAGATTTATCCGCGCCTTTTCGTCTGTTTCAAATTGCTTCTCCATTAACTCCGCTTTAGTTAACATTGGACAGGGCCCAGTAATTACGTCTTTTAGGAATAAACTTTGAAACACGTGCCTGTCCAATGACACAAGGATTGTGGAAATTCGTCTTTTTAGATCGTTAGCAACACCAATTGACTGCCCAGCAGTGTTGGCTAATTGCTCGTCTGACATCTCTAGGATATCCACTAGCCTCTTGTCCAACAGAGGGGCTAGAGAGGCACAATCTATTTTGACTGATAGGAATAACTCAGCTTTTCTTTTCCATTCATAAACTTCGAGCATGGAAATTCCAGTTAATTCAGCCAGAGTCAGCGCATCTGCTGAGGCCAAATCCTCCACATTGACGATATCGTGTTCTGCCAACTTCCCAGCATAAACGTCGCCAATTCCCTGTATGTTCGTTACCGGAAGGGAAGAAAGAGGATTGGGAAAGAAAAAAGTTTCCAAAAAAGGTTCATAGTCTACTCTCCCCTCAGCAGGGTTATCTTTATTATCGTAAATTTTGGCCTCGATTTCGGATCGGTCAACCGTCCCCCAGTAGTTATTGGGTGCTTTGATATCTTGTGCAGAAGAACCGCCAATGCTTTTCGCACAATTGTAGAAGTTATAACCCGAGTTACCGCAGATATTGTTGTATTCTATAACTATCCCGGAAGTATCTCCCCAAATTTCGAAAGCCCTGTACGGTATATTTGTTATCACGTTTTTTATTACAACGTTGCCATCGTTTGGCCAACCCGCTATAAAAATGCCTCGGTACACTTTTGAAATTAAATTATTTACTATTCTGTTATTCCTCGCTTGGGATATGTGAATGCCATAAGTCCACGCCTTCTCACTTGAAATGATATTGTTCTCAATCGTGTTGTTTGCAGCTATTTGAGTCAAAAGGATGCCCGATGAGTGGTTGTGCAATATGATGTTGTCTGAGATGATGGTGTCCCTAGCACCAGCTAGGTGAATCCCATTGGGATACGTAGTACTACTTCCCCTGCCCCCAATTATTGTGAATCCACTAATTTTTGCCCCTCTTGTTTTGATGTGGAATACGTCTGTATGTTGGTTATTTGCCTTTACTGTCGTGACCCCTGCTCCAGCTCCTTCTAGACACACCGGTTTAGAGATTTTTACGTTTTCACTATAAGTTCCGGCCGCCACTTTTATAGTATCCCCTGCGCCAGCACTATCGATGGCCTTTTGGATCTTACTATATGGATGTTTTTCACTTCCATCTTCAATACTCGATGCTTTCTCGATGTCTACATAAATTGTTGTCACCATTTCCCCCGGTTATTTCTGCGTCTCATTCCTTTTATAATTTTTTCTAACTAACAAAATCAATCGACATACCTCACTTTAAAAGTGTACGGACATTCACTACAGCGATAAGCTACCCAAGTTGCTTATCTGTGGTTTCGTCCCTCAGGCCAACGTTTTAGAATTCCTACCCCTCACAAAGGGCACCTCATTCCGCCTATTTTCAATTTCCCCACCTGCAGCAGGGATTTAGATTCCGAGATTTTTAAACCCAACAAACTATCACCAAGAATAAGCACCCGTCGCTTCTGTTCAAAATTTTTTAATTTCACCATTAATATTTGGATGAATGACAAAATTCATGAAATCGAAAATAAACCAGATGGTATGCCTCTTGGGCGTTACGATGGTTTTCATCGGCATATTCTCACCTTGGGTGAAATGGCAGTCCTGGGGAAGCCACCCCTCAGGGTCCGTACTGGGAATAGAAACGGCCGACGGATGGATCTTACTAGTATTTGCAATCCTTGCCAGCATTTCTCTTTTTAAATCAACAAGCGATGTGGGGATAGTTTTCCTCAGACTTTTTCCTAGCATCATTATCACTCTCGGGGGGTGGCTGGCTCTAGATTATTTCTGGACTTTCGCTCCTTACGGCGTTTACAGGGTATTGATGGAAAGGGGGATAGGCTGTCCTCTTATAGTATATGGCGGGTCAATACTCCTGATCTCCGGACTTTGGGAGCTGTACGCGTGGATGAAGATGCGCTCGCTACACTGATGTTTTACACAAAATCGGTCCTAACATGGTCGCTTTCGACTTTCGAACCGAAGTCAACGACGTATGCACATTCTAGCCAGTTCTTATGTTCCTGATTCTACTCCGGATAACCTACTTTTTCCGATCCAAAGAACGGTGGATACCGGAGCCCTTTTTGCTTTGCTACAGTTCCCACCTTTCATGAAGAGGTGGCACGCTCGCGACCAAGTTCTTCGTGTACGGGTGTTTCGGGCTGAAGATGACCTTCCTGACCGGCCCTTGCTCAATTATCTCTCCTTTCTTCATTATTGCTATCCTGTCGCCAATGTAATACGCCTGCGCCAAGTCGTGCGTTATGAACAGCACCGACATTTTCGCCACCTTCTTCAACCGCAAGAGTTCATTCAGTACCGCGACGCGAGTTGAAGCATCTATCATGCTCGTCGGCTCGTCCGCTACCAACAGACTCGGGCGAATGATCAAAGATCTCGCGATGAGCAATCGCTGCATCTGTCCTCCGCTCAGCTGGTGGGGGTATCTTCCCAAGATCTCATCTGGGTTCATACCTATTGTTTCCAGGGTGGACCTAATGATTTTCTTCCTTTCCTCCTTGGAAGGAGAGTTTTCGAGAAGATCAAACGCGTCGTTCAGGGGCTTGTCAACATTATAGAAGAAATTGAAGGAAGAGTAGGGATCCTGAAATACGGCCTGCACCTTTCTCCAGTAAGCTTTTTTATCGTATGAAAAGGCATCCTTGCCATCGAGCAGGATCTTGCCGCTTGTCGGCTTGATGAGCCTCAAAATCATGTTGCCCACAGTGGTCTTGCCGCTACCGCTCTCCCCCACTAGACAGAATATCTCGCCCTTCTTTATGTCAAATGACACATTTTTTGCCCCTACCACCTCGGTGGTCCGGATGTAACCCGAAGTGTATAACTTCGTCAAATTTTTGACCCTTACAACCGCATCCCCCTTCATTTCGACTCACCTCCGCTCGAGATGGCGCTTAACTCTTTTACCCTTCTCCCCGATTTTAGTGTAGAGCCAACACTTAACGATCCTACCATCTTTCTCCACCTCTGGGGGTTCCTTGCGCGTACATATCTCCATGCATTGGTCGCACCGCGGGTGAAACCTGCACCCAGGCGGGGGATTTCTAAGATCGGGAACCACCCCCGATATACTCGACAGCTCCTTGTCCTTCGTTTCCGGTTCGAGAGGAAGCAGAGAATCCATCAGCATTCGGGTATAGGGGTGGAAAGGGTTATTTATGACCTCGTCCACCCTTCCGTCCTCCACGAAGACTCCGGCGTACATTATTACTATCCGGTCGCAAAGTTGGTTCAGAGCGGCTAGGTCGTGGGATATACATATGAGACTTTTTATTATCCCCTCCCTCTGTATGTCTATCATGAGTTTTATCATCCGTTTCTGGGAAGTCACATCAAGGGCCGAAGTTGGCTCATCCGTAATCAAAAGTTTTGGAGACCCCAGCGTCGATATCGCCGTTATAACCCTTTGCGCCATGCCTCCACTAAGCTCGTGTGGATAGACGTCGAGAACATACCCATCTAAACCCAACCTTTCGAAGTGCTCAATCGCCATTTCGCGAACTTCATCAATGGAGTATTTTCGACCGGTCCGCTCTCTCATCATGTCCGCAATAAACTCCCTAACTCTTTTGGTAGGATTTAGAGAATTTAACATGGCCTGAGGCACGTATGACATAAGTTTGCATTTAACCTCTTTCCTCATTTTTTCGGGGGAAATCTTCCAGATATCGTAACCGTAGACCTTGACTTGACCGCCCTCATAGTGCAACAGGGGCGTTGTGGTACCGGTGATGAGCTGCGCGAAGCTGGATTTCCCGCAACCGGATTCACCAGCAATGCCAACCCTCTCACCCTCATCCACTTTGAGTGAAACACCATCTACTGCATGAACTACGCCAAACGTCCCCCTGTAGTAGCCTTTGAGGTTTTTCACCACCAGTGCGTTTTTATCCATTTTTTTCGCTCCCCCTTTCTCGTAAATCAAGGATAAATACTCTCAAAGTCCATCACTCCGTCCGCAACTTGGGATTCAGCACATCGTCTATAACCGCGGTAATCATGAGGAGGGTTCCAGTGAACATTACCAAAATGACCCCCGGAGGGATGAAATACCACCACGCTCCTATTGAATGAGTTTCCCAAGAAACGGCCCACTCAAGCATCTTCCCTAGGGTGAAAGCCGTGGTCGGCCCCAAACCTATCATACTTATAGATGCCTCCACCACCACGGCGGAGCTGATGCCTATAATGAGGCATAAAAAGATGTATGCTAGCATATTCGGCAAAATCTCTTTTGCCACTATTGAAAAATCGCCTTTTCCTGAAATTCTGGCTAAATCCACGAAGTTTCTTTCCCTCAAACTTAGGAGTTGAGATCTTATGGACCTAGCCATCCAAGCCCAGTTGAACAATCCTATTAGTATCCCCACCACAAGTAGACTTCTGCTGTGAAGTACTGAGGCTATGACTATCAGAACAACTAATTGGGGGAGAACCAGAAATATGTTTGTGGTAAGATTTGCCGTTTCATCTACCAATCCGCCCTTATACGCGAGAAGTCCTCCTATTATGACCCCAATTGTTAGCGCCAGCAACCCAGCGATAACGCCCACAAAGAGCGAGTTACGGATGGCCACACAAACTTGAGCCAAAACGTCCCTGCCAGCTGTGTCGGTGCCCAACAAAAATTCGGTCGAGGGAGGTTCCCATCTGCGGGCTGTACCGTCTTCTTTCCTTATTATTTCCCTCGGATCCCGAGTAAAGAAAGGACCTACGATCCCAAACATGGCAATGATAATGACAATTACCGAGCAGACTTGGAATTTCCGATTTCTCGCGAGTAGTTCAATTCTGCTGGGCACGGCTAACCACCCACATAGCCCGTTCTGATACGGGGATCTATGAATCCGTAAATTATATCCATCAAGAAGTTACCGATTAATACCACAACCACCGTAATCACGAAAAGGCCCTCCAGCAGTGGGTAATCTAAGTTTCTTGCGGCCCCCAATGCTAGAGTTCCCAGTCCCGGCCACCCGAAGACAATTTCCACTAGCATAGTCTGCCCTATGAGGCTCGAGAGGATTATCGGGAGCCCGGTGACTTGGGGCAGAATAGCGTTCCTCTGCGCGTACTTCCTTAATTTGCCCTCCCCAAAGCCCATTTGCCTTGCGTAGTATACGTAGTCCGATTGCCTCTCGTAGATCGTCATCGCTCTCATCCCCGTGCACCAGTTGCCTATGCCGGAAATGAAAAGGGATAGGAAAGGCAGGGCATAATGATACGCCGCATCCGAGATAAATCTAAGGCTCAGAGAAGGTGTCAAACCCGGAGTATAAGCCCTAGCGGTGGGGAACCATCCAAGTTTGACGGCAAAAACAAACACTAAAATTAGGGCAAACCAATAATAGGGCGCCGAATTCAGATACACTGAAAAAGTATAGTAGGCGTGGATGAGCTTATTCTTAGAAAATGCTGCCCATGCCCCGAGATAATTGCCTACTATAAACGCGAGTATCCACACTGGGATAACGAGGACTAATGTCCAACCCAAGCTATCCATAATTAAGTTTGCCACAGATTTAGGATACCGCGAAATTGAGAGGCCAAAATCCATAGTCAGCACTCTTTTCCAAAAGGAATAGTACTGTTCGGCTATGGGTTTGTTCAACCCAAATAAATCATAATATTTTTCACGCATTGCTTCCACCTTCTCCGGAGTCATGCCTGGTTGGACCGTTATCTTACGTACCGCCACCTCCGCAGGATTTGTGGGCGCAAGACGAGGAATAACGAACAGGAGGGTGTATGCAAGAAAAACTGTGACGAGCAAAAAGAGTATCTTCTTAGTGAAAAATCTGGCAAACGGCCTTTTAGCAAGTCGCTTTTCAATCGGGGCCACCAGTATTTTGATTCCTCTTGCTATTGATGAGGCAAATATCATCAGCAAAACAATCATCGCTCCAACTGACCAAATAAAAAGCGCCAGCTCCATCTGGGAAGACGTAGTGGGAGAGGAGTACGTTGGAAGCAAAAGCAGTAATATTACTCCTACTATAATCCCTCCTATAATGGGGCCTTTTTTATTCATTTTTCCCGCTCCATTCTTTCTCGTCCCTTTTTTACTACTCAACCCATTAAAAGGTTTTACTCGGGCAAATAAAAAGTTGTGGTTTTTAGACTCCCCACTTCAAATGTCGAACAGCCTAGGGCCTCATTCACTTCAGCGGAAGCCTCCGAGCAAGAGAAAGAGATCGGCTAAGCGAAAAGTCTGCGGTAAGAGGCGGTTTCACCCGCGGTTGTCAAATCAGTGCCCCAGCGAACACCAACTAGAGAAACTATTGTAGATATTTTTTCTCTATCTCGAAGTCTATCCCGTTCTTTTTTGCTATCTCCCCGTACATATAAGCGCTCTTTCTGGGGATCCTCTCCAAAGTCTTGTAATCTACTTCCACCAAGCCGAACTTGGGTTCAAATCCCATGGCCCACTCGAAGTTGTCCATGAAACTCCAGTGCATGTAGCCGGTTACATTCGCTCCCTCGTCCATCGCCCTTCTGATTTGCTTTAAGTGATTGACTATAAACCTCCTCCTCTGCAAGTCATCGTTGGTTCCTATCCCATTAGAAGTGATCATTATCGGTAGGCCAAACATTTTATGAACTCTTCTCAAAACCTTGTAGATTCCTTCCGGATACACCCACCAACCCATGTAGTCCCTCTCGCAGTATTTCTTTACCCCAACTTGGAAGTAGTACCAAGGCGGAGTAGGACGGCTTTCCTCGAAGTAGCATACGTTCCCAGAGAAATAATTGAGACCGAAGAAATCAAGAACGTTCCCGAACTCCTCTCCGGAAAGCGGAGGTTTAGGTATGCCTTCTTTTAGAGATAGTAACCAAACACCGTTCACTATATAATCTTGTATCTCCGTTGACCACCTATCCAGTGGAGAATCTGATGCCGGTTCGAGGATATTCACAGCCTTAGCTAGACTTACTTTGCCCTTTGAATGATCGTGAATCGTCTCGTAGGATTTGACATGGGCCTTTAAGAGGTTAGAGGCCATCTCAAAAACATTTTTAATACTTTTTTCTCGCCGAGGCCATTTGCCGTTTATCAAATATGGCGGGGGCACGTCATCCCGTAGGCAAGAGCTAAAAGCATACAACATAGGTTCATCTAGAGTCAGCCAGTAGTCGAACTCGAACTCATTCGCCAATTTTCTCACGAACTCTACGAAATAATCAACATTTTTTTCTTTGAGCCATCCCCCCTCGTTCATGAACCACAAGGGGTTCGTGTAGTGGTGTAGCATTGGTATGGGTTTGATGCCTTTTTCTTCCATGTAGTTTATCACGTTTCGGTAGTGCTCGATTTCTTTCTCATCGAATTGTCCCTTTTTGGGCTCTACGCGGCTCCATTCGATGGAAAAACGATAGGCATTGTAACCCAATTCCGCCATCAAATCGATGTCCTCTTTATATCTGTTGTAATGATCGCAGGCTACTCCAGATTCCTCCAAATCTGTTTCTTTCTCCCACTTCCACCATTGATTGTTCCTGTTGTTTCCTTCCACTTGATGAGCCGAAGTGCTTGTCCCCCACAGAAAACCTTCTGGGAATTTGGCTCGCATAGTGTCACCATTGTAACTTTTGACATAAATATTTGATTCCAAATTTAGCTCTGTCGGCGGGCACCATCAGAACCTTGATAAATAGCTATATAGAAAATCTAAAATTTATATAGCTAAATCACTTAATGCACGGGCTGGAAAAGGAAGATGGAGTTAGAACAGCATGCCAATCAAAGTCTTAATCACAAAGAACTACGATGAGCTCAGCGAGAAAGCGGCGAAAATCATCGCGGATGCAATAAGGAACAAGCCCAACTTGGTTCTGGGTTTAGCTACAGGGGGGACTCCAGTAGGCTGTTATCGAGAACTCGTCCGCATGCACAAGGAGAAGAAACTTGATTTCTCGAGAGTTGTAACTTTCAACCTCGACGAGTACATCGGGTTGCCGCCAACCCATCCACAGAGCTACAGATATTTCATGAACGAGAACCTCTTCAATCACGTGAACATTAGGATGGAGAACACGCATATTCCAGACGGTATGACGGACGATCCCCAAAAAACTTGTGAAGAGTTTGAGAAGGCCATCGAAACCGCAGGCGGAATTGACCTTCAACTCTTGGGCATAGGAGCCAACGGCCACATAGCTTTCAACGAGCCTGGTTCACCCTTCAACTCCAGAACTAGAGTCGTGGAGATCTCGGAGCAAACGAGGAAGGACAACGCGCGCTTTTTCCAATCCATTGATGAGGTGCCTCGTCAAGCCATCTCCATGGGCATCGGAACCATCATGGAGGCTAGAAAAATCGTGCTCCTGGCAAGCGGTGCGAGAAAGGCAGATGCCGTCGCCAAGTCCGTCAAGGGGCCAATAACCGAGGAGGTGCCCGCATCAATTCTCCAAAAACACCCTAACTGCACGTTTATCCTTGATGAAGCAGCGGCATCTAAACTCTAAACTAATCAAAAACTAATGAAAATAAAATAAAATAAAAGGAGAAGGGAAGAATTTTTTTCTCTTAGCCACCCCTGCGCGCCGCCAAGACTATGCCGATTATCAACACTATTACGACGATCGCTCCTGCGACCCAATATCCAGTCGGCACCTCTGTCACGGTAGTGGTCTGAGTTTCTGTCTCTGTCACGGTTATTTCCCCTGCAGTTACCGTCGTGGTAGTGGTCTCAGTTACCGTCTCAGTTACCGTCTCAGTTACCGTCTCAGTAGGAGTAGGCGTAGGCGGTGCCCCCGCTGGTCTAAGACCCAATACTACCTGCGGAATGTTGTACTCGTGCCATGTGCACGCTGGTCCGCACCGTCCCGGGTTGTCGACGGTGGGCCATCCCTCCCAGTAGGTTGTCCAGTGTCTTCCCCACGAGACTTGGACGTAGAGCGGTATGTACGGAAGCTCTGGGACGAGGTAGGACTGTATCTCCTTGGCCACCTCTATTGACTCTTCGCTACCGATTGGCAACCTCCAAAGCTCGTCGATCAAATCTTGGACCGTCTCGGCGTTCGGGGATGTCTCTGGGGTGTAACGGGCATAGTTCGTCCCGCCCTCCGCTGTTCCTGTGAATAGGTTATTGTATGCGTTTATCGGGAACGTGGGGCCCGGTACTCCCGAGTCTATGCAGGCGAAGTCTATCCAGTCGAAGTCCCCTGTCACCGGGATCGACCAGTAGTCATCCTCAGAAACTATTCTTGGTTCCACCTTTATTCCGATATCTGTAAGGTTCTTTGCTATCAGCTCGGACATCAAGTTAACATCGCTCCAGCCCTCGCAGGTAACTATCTCCCATGGGCCTATCGGGTGTCCGTCCCAAGTCCAGCCCTCTTCAACGCTTCCCTCGCAGTGTTCCTGCAGGATTTCTATCGCCTTATCGGGGTCGTACGGAATCACGACATCGCCATATGTCTCCCTTATCAAATCGTAGTCGATGTATTGGTCGGCCATGGGTCCCGTGGGTGTAATGTACGATGGATTGGCCCTCGGGACAAGGCCTTCCTGAGCGATGTTACACACGTCATCCATGTTGATTGCGTATGCCACGGCCTGCCTCAGCCAGGGCTCCTTGAGTTCGGGGTGCTCCTCGCTCGCCAAGTTTGGAACCATGTATATGGCGCCCTGGAAGGGGAAGATATGCCCCTCCGGATCCCACTTGTTCCAAGTTATCACATCCTCGTGGGTCATGATCCACTTATAGCACCCGGCAAAGAAGCTGTCTGACCAGTCATGGACATTGTTGGCGAAATCCCTCTGCTCCAGGTCGTTGCTCGCGTATTCTAGCACCCCAACATATTTCGGATACGTCGGAGGATCAGGAAGACCAAATACGTCGATGCCCCACCAATCATCGATCCTTTCATAGTACGTCTCCCTTTCCGTTGACTCAACTGCTCGATACGGGCCACAGCCATCCATCTCATCGTAATCCGTGTTCGCGTACGTCGTAATTTGGTCTCCATACTCCGCTATGAGCGGTTCCCATCTTGCCTTGGAAACAATCGGCATGTCGACCAGTCCGGCTGTTACCCTGTTGGTAAACTCTTGGCCTTCCACGACATTGATGTGTACGGTGCGCGTATCGGCGGCTTCTATCGAGGCTATCACATCTCTATTTATTGAAAAGTAGGGGTTGTACTGGTCATGCGCCTCGTAGGAGAACACTACATCGTCGGCGGTCACAGGAGTGCCATCCCGCCACACGGCTTCCGGACGAATCTTGATTATGAACGTCGATCCATCATCAGACCACTCCCCGCTCTCCGCCAACCACGGTACCAGCTCTCCGGTAACCGTGTTGTAATAGAACAGGGTCATGTATACGAGACTCAGGCCTCTGTTGAACGTTGCCCATCCGCCAACGTTGAAGGGGTTGAAGTTCCCGACGCAGTACGACTGATCACCGCCAATATACATTGTTTCCTCTCTCGGATACTCCTGGGCCATAGCACTGCCGACGCCAGCAACCATCATGCTCACTATCAACACTGAAACACACAGCAAAGCGGCACATTTCCCTTTTTTCATTTTTTACCTCCTTATTTAGTTCTCTTTTTGACAAGTTAATCCTCCTGTTGTTTCTATTTAAAAGTTGCGGTTCTAATAGGCAGACTTTTTTGTGATTTGTTTTTAGCTAATCCGGCTAGAGACGACTCCGGCCAAAGACAACTTTTTAAGTTTAATTGAGTTTAGTTTATAAAAGGGAGTTCCATGGTCTCGGCACTGGTGGAAATGAAAAACATCCACAAGTGGTTTGGGAGCGTTCATGCGTTGAAAGGCGTTGATTTTTACGTGAACCCCTCCGAAATTGTGGGGCTGGTGGGAGATAACGGCGCTGGAAAAAGTACACTGATTAAAATCTTGACGGGGGTTATTCCGGCGGATAAAGGAGAAATATACTTTAATGGAAAAAAAATCAGCTTCTCCTCGCCAAGGGAGGCCAGAGATAATGGGATTGAAACGATATATCAGGAGCAAGCACTGGCAGATGACCTGAGCGTAACGAGAAACATGTTTTTGGGGAAAGAGATTCAAAAATCCATAGGCCCCATAAAACTTCTCGATCATAAAAAAATGAAAAAAGAAAGCGAGAGGATATTGAGCGAGCTCGGGTTGAAGATACCATCCATGGACCAGGAAGTTAGGTTTTGCTCCGGGGGTGAAAGAGAAGGAATAGCGATAGCAAGAGCGATGTATTTCAAGGCCAAGCTCGTCATACTGGATGAGCCGACGAGGGCCTTGGGAGTCGCTGCAGTTCGGCGGGTATTGAGTCTCGTGAAGGAACTGAAAAGCAGGGGGATTGCAAGTGTTTTTATAAGCCACAATCTTCACCATGTGTACTCCATTGCAGACAGGATTGTAGTTCTTGTCCGAGGAGAGAAAGTAGAGGATATACCGAAAAAAGAAACTTCAATAAGAGAACTCACCAAGCTCATTATTAGAAGATAACTAGCAGTTCTTTGCCCAGCTAATTTTAAACCATCAATTTTTTCACTTCGCTTTCGATCGCTCCGCAAAAGTTAAAAGAGTAGCTCGCCCATAAAGGAGACGCTATGTTGAGAGGTAATTTGGTAGTAGGCCAGTCGGGCGGCCCGACTAGCGTAATCAACAATAGTTTATGCGGTATTATTCGGGAGGCAAAAAAACATAGAGAAATAAAGGAAATATATGGGATGCGTTTCGGCATCGAGGGGTTTATGAGTGAAAATATTATCGACCTCCGACGTGAGGAAGAAGGAACCATTGAGGGGCTACGGGATACTCCTTCCTCCGCTTTGGGGTCATCCCGTCACAAACTTAGGGACGATGATCTCCCCAGAATTTTGGAAGTACTCAAAAAATTTGATATTAGATATTTTTTAATGATTGGCGGCAACGACACGATGAATACGCTTCACAGAGTTGAAAAATATTGCGCTAAAGAGGGATACGATATCGTTTGTGTCGGCATACCCAAAACCGTGGATAACGACCTTTTCGGTACAGATCACACCCCCGGCTTCCCAACGGCGGCAAGATTTGTAGCTCTTTCGGTCAAACAGGGGGGGATTTTGGCTAGAGACATGCAAAAGGTGGATCAGTTTGTCATTTATCAATCGATCGGCAGAGATGCTGGTTGGCTCGCTGCCTCGGCGGCCGTTGCTAAAGAAAAAGAATCGGATGCCCCTCACCTCATTCTCCTTCCTGAAAGACCGCTGAATAAAGGGAGATTTCTAGAAGAAGTTGAAAAGTGTTACAATAAATACGGTTATGTATCCATAGTATGCGGCGAAGGAATCACTTGGGAGGACGGATCCCCCGTTTCGGGCTCTGTAATCAGGGATAAATTCGGCAACATCGAGTTTGGGGCGATGGGTGGAACCTCTGCAGCTATGGTCTTACACAGGATAATCAGCTCTGAATTCGGCTGGCGCGGGGAATTTCAGATCCCGGAGTCCCTGCCTATGTGCTGCGCGGATAGAATGGTGGGGATAGATCGGGACGAAGCTTATCTGGTCGGTGCGCAAGGGGTGAAATTGGCTGTCGAAGGAGAATCGGGCGTAATGGTCACCCTGGAAAGGAAGAGCAATCGTCCTTACCTATGCGAAACGGGAACAATTGGTGTGGAAGAAGTAGCAGAGAAAAGCAAACCGATGCCGGACGATTACATTTCCGATGATGGATTTTTCGTGACGAGCGAATTTATGGAATATATAAGGCCTTTGGTCGGGGAAATGCCTCGCTATGCTGAGCTGAAGGCCGAAGCAGTAATAAAGTGAATAGAAGAAAGAATGCATGATGTCAGACTATCTCGTTGAAATAGGAGACACGTTAGACAAACTGATAAACAAAAGAGAAAATTGCCGAGTGGTCATCAAAAGATTGGGGGCCGAGGTAATCAGTTACAGAGTGCGGGATGGTCAAAGAACGCTTCCCTTGCTGTGGAACGATGGCAACGATTTTCCTCCCCCGAGAGGGGGATGGAAAAGTCACGCTACGGTCATCTTTCCCCACGTCGGGGGGCTCAAAAACAACGAAAGTTGGCTCGGCGATATAAAAATTACCAGCCCGGGCAACCATGGTTTTGCCCGCCACTCGACCTTCCAGGTAGTCGACCACGGCAGTGACAATGGTGCATACATCCGATATCGCCTCGAGGCAAACGACAAGACGAGGAGATACTATCCTTTCAATTTCAGGCTGGATGTTGTTTATGCCCTAAAGGGAAAGGAACTTTCCGCCGAGTTTGAGGTCACCAATCTAGAGGAAGAGAAAGACATATTTTTCTCTCTGGGCTGGCACCCCGGATTCAGCACGTCCTTCCCAGACTGCGGAGGTAAAAAGGAGGACTGGCGGATAATTTTCCAGAAGGGGAGATATCGGCGCTATTTCAACAACGAGGAATGTAGGTTAACTGGCGAAACCAAAGATTTGGATATCGATGGTCCTCTCGGATGGACCGAAGAAGAACTCGAAGGTACGATTATGTTGGAGATAGAAAAAAGGGAACTTCGCACTTGTAAATTTTACAATCCTAAAATTAAAAGGGGAGTGGAAATTGATTTCGAAGATTTCCCCTTCCTTGCAATTTGGTCGGAAGTTGGCCGCGAGTTCATTTGTCTGGAACCTTGCCAAGGACTCGACGATCACGAAATACAGGAAAGTTTTGATCAAAAGGTGGGCATCGTGAACCTCGGCGCTTCGATGAGTAAAAAATGGCAGGCTACCGTTAGGCCTATACTTTCTTGAAAACGAGGGGGTCCTCTGTAGCCCGGATCCCCATTCGTTATAGTTAAATACTTTTCTACATACATGTCGAGCTGGCAAATAAACAATCATTAAAAATAATCAAGGGGTGCCAGCTAAGGAGGTGTAAAACTGACAACCGTACGCTGTTGGGACAGGAACCGATCTCAATAGTGGAGGGATTTACGTGATTATTCCGGCCCGAATTAAGCGTATCCCCAGCAAAATTTTGAGTTACCGATCATTTAGCGTATCTGTAATTCTGGTCGGGATGATCATAGGATTTTGGGCAATCACGCCCGAGCATAAGTTTATTTCATCTCCCGTTATTGACATTTTTCTGACAGTATCGCCCATGATAACCATAGTTACAATAGCTATGGCGTTGCTCTTAATTTCCGGTGAATTTGACCTTTCGGTGGGTTCGATTTATGCGCTTGCCAGCGCGATCGTGGCCATCTTGTACACAAATCATGGTGTAAATCCGGTCATAGCGGTAATCATCGCTTTAACTCTCGCTGGTGTTTTGGGTGGTTTTATAAATGGAATAGTTGTGACCAAACTGAGAATATCCTCACTTATAGCAACATTGGCCACGATGTGGATATATCGAGGAGCAACACTTCTTATTACCGAGGAAGGGCGTGAAATACCCTATTACCCTGGAAAGATGTTCCCAACTTTCGAAAAATTTTTCTGCGGCAAAATTTTGGGAGGACTCCCCGTCCAATTTCTGTGGCTAATAGTAATTGCTATACTTCTATGGATATTGCTCGAGCATACTAAGTTCGGCAATTGGATATTTGCTACCGGAAGCAACAAGGAGTCAGCGCGGATGATGGGGATAAACACGGACAGGGTAAAGATAATTTGTTTTATACTAGTAGGATTTTTGGCAGCATTTGCAGGGATCATACAAACAACCCGAATTCACATAGCGGCTCCTTGGACAGCACAAACGATGAACCTTGAGGCGATCGCCGGAGCTGTTGTGGGAGGAACCTTGCTCACCGGAGGCGTCGGATCTATTCTAGGTGCAGTACTTGGAGCGTTTAGTCTCCGGGTTCTGAGTCTAGGCCTCGTTATGATGGGCCTCTCTCCATACGTCTACATGGTAGCCACCGGCGTACTGCTAATTTTGGCCGTGGCTTTCAACGAGTTGGTGAGACGGTGGATGTCACACAGATAGCTAAAAAATTTTGAAGAGCACTACTTACAGCCAATTCTAAGCACACATTTCATCCCATCTTAGAGGTGATGGGCTCTTTTAAACGCGTAGTTTTTGACATTTGGAGGCAAGCATCCTTGGCCAGACTCACCTAATTTCTGTTAACCTCGCCTTCACTCCCGTAGCTCCACCTCGATTTCCATCAAATCGTGGGCGAGAATCAAATTTGGAAAAATCTTCTTGGCTCGCTCTAAAAATTTCGACGTGTCCAGATATCGGGGGCTCACGTGGAAAAGTATCAACTTGCGAACTCCTGCTTCTCTCGCGATCTCGGCGGCAAGCCTCGGAGTTGAGTGACCGCTCTCGAGGGCGCGATCCTCGAGGTCGTCGCCAAGCGTTGCCTCGTGAATCAAAATGTCTGCCCCTCGAGCCAGCTCGACTACTTTTTTCGACGGTCTCGTGTCGCTTACGTACACCACCTTGCGCCCAGGCCTGGGTGGCCCCATTACTTGCTCAGGTCTCACCGTCCTACCATCCTGCAATCTGACCTCTTTGCCCGCCTGTAGCCTCGAGAAATCCGGGCCCAGTTTGACTCCCAGCTTCTCGGCCCTTTCGGGGTAAAATCTGCCCGGGCGTTCCTTCTCGATCAAAGCGTACCCGATTACCGGGACATCGTGATCCAGCTCGCACGTACCGATCCAGTATCCATCCCGGCTGAGTTTTTGGCCAGGTTCTAGCTCGTGGAGTTCGATTTCAAAAGTTTGCGTGTACAGAGGGATTCGAAGAAGGGATCCAATCTTTTCTTTAGTGCCGGGGGGTCCGTAGATCTGCAACTTTCTCTCTCTGCGCATAAGCGACATAGTTTGTACCAGTCCTGGAAGGCCGAGAAAGTGATCGCCGTGGAAGTGCGTGATGAAAACGGCATCGAGTTTCAACGGACTCAGACCGGCACGGACCATTTGGCGTTGGGTTCCCTCGCCACAATCGAAAAGTAAGGTCTCGCCACCCCTCCTGATCGCCACGGCTGGCAGACCCCTCTCAGCTGTCGGCATGCTTCCACCGGTTCCGAGGAAGATTATCCTCATTGACCCCCCTCACAGGAACCTCTTTTTCCTGAGCACATAGATGTTCCGAACCAACGACTTGTGAACGCGCTGGCTGTGTTTTTCCACCAACTTAAACCCAACGTCCTCTGCGAAATCCTCCAAGGCGATTCCGGAGGGAGAAGTAATACACATGTGGCGGCCTGGCTTCAGCGCCCGAACGAGACTTGGAAGCGCTTGCTCGTAAATTCTCGGAAGTTCCAGCCCCCTTGTGCTTACCTGCCTCCCATACGGAGGGTCCGTTGCTATCGCATCCACCTCCTCCTCGAGCTCGAGTTGTCTGGCATCGCCCAGAAGGAGCTCATAATCCTTAACCCCGAATTGTTTCAGATTCTTCTCCGCGCCCTCGAGCGATTTCGGGTCGATGTCCACGCCCACAGCTCTAGCTCCAATTAATCCGGCTTCGAGAAGAATGCCACCGACGCCGACAAACGGATCTAACACAACACCACCTCTGGGGGTTCGAGCCAAGTTCACCATGCACCTAGCTAGCTTTGGCTTGATGGTTCCCGGGTGAAATACCGCGCGGTGCTTCGGCTCCCTCCGTCTGAACTGGCTGGTATCGATGCTTGCCTCTTTTATTCCAACCGCGCACTTATCCCCCGTGAGCACAGCGAGCATCTCCACATCTGGCGAAGAGAGATCGACTTTGAAATCCACTTCGCTTCTTATGAGGTCAGCTATTTTTCGCGCGAGTTCTCCGACATCGATTTCTGGTGAATAGCGCTTTACGCGCTTAACCCTGACTGCAAAGCTCTTCCCGTGTGGAATAATATCCACTAAGTCCGAACTTCCCACCGCATCCGGAACCTCGCTGACGAGAGCGGTGCAGATGTGCTCCCCTATCCACTGAGTCATCGCAAGCCTCTTGGCGAGAATCTGAGGGTCAGCCTTCGTCTCGAGGATTAGAACTTGGTCGAGCTCCTCATCCACTTTATATACTCTGTGTTCGGCTTCTATCGCTCCAAACACTTCAGCCGCGGGCAGGCTTGGGTGCTCCCCCGACAGAAGAAACATGAGCCTCCTCATTAAAACCCCTAGCGAAGCGCATCCGCGATGAGTGGTGCCACGGTGATCCTGCTAATCTCTCGCTCGATAGTGTCGGTGGCAAAAACCTCCTCTGCTCCCGCTCTTCTAATTTTTTCCAAAGCATCGCCAACCAAGACAGCATGCGTACAGGCAACATAGATCTTCCCCGCCCCTTGCTTCCGCAGGATCTTGGAGGCCTCAACTATCGTGCCTCCTGTGCTTATTATGTCATCGACCAGTACTGCGTCTCTCCCCCTGACGTTGAGTCTTTTCGGCTCCATCTTCACCTTAGTTGGTGTCTCTCGATGTTTCACAAGATAATCAAAATCGGCTTGGAGTTCGCCCGCCACGCATTCAGCATGATGCAGGGCCCCTTGATCTGGGGCCAAAACGACGGGGTCTCTAAGCTCAAATCTTCTTAGGTACTTCCCCACTAGTGGCATTGCGGTGAGGTTTCTAGCTGGAATCTTGAAAGACTCCATCGCCTTATCACTGTGTACGTCGACGGTGACGAATTCATCGGCGCCAGCGCCCTCCAGTAAGACTCGGACAGTCTGGGCGCTCACGACTTCTCCCGGCTCAAAGCGCTTGTCCTGCCTAGCGTATCCCAAGTACGGAACAACCGCTGAAACCCTCTCGGCCCCTAGGTCTTTAGCGACGTGAAGGAGGAAAAAGAGCTCCATGAAGTTGTCATTCTGCGGCTGGCAAGTAGACTGAACTACCGCCACAGCTTCTCCCTTGAGCTCTTGTGGAACCCGCACGTAGAGTTCTCCATCTGGAAAGCGCTTGAGTTCCGGTCTCACAAGCTCGCACCCAAGTTCGGCCGCAACCCGCTCGGAGAGATTTCTGGATGCTGACCCGGCTACAACCAGCATCTGAAACACCTGAATTCCTTTAGAAGTTGACGGTAAAAACATTTAATCGAGGAAAATGTGGCGAGTTCTTAGACCGGATTCCGTAGCCGTGCTGGGGGATGAACTGATCCGAAGTTCCTTGAAGAGGTACTTCGCGGTTATGGAAAATAAGCTCCCCGCGAGATTCCAAGTGGCCAAGCGTGTCCCGGTTAGAACGGATCTCGGCTCGGAGACCAAAAAACTCTGGCGCGTGCACGAACAAGCTCTTAAGAGGTTCCGAAAACTCTTGGCGGACATCGATAGTGGGAGAACAAAAATCGAGGAACTGGAGAAGCCTGAGCTATCCCTACTGGACCTGAAAATTGAGCTGTCCAGGCGTATACTGGAGTCCTGTCATTTTTGCGAGTGGAAATGCGGAGTCAACCGAAAAGCTGGGGAGCGGGGGGCGTGCGGCGTTGGGGAGCGATCGCGAGTCGCCTCGGAATTCATGCACTACGGGGAAGAACCAGAGCTCGTACCGAGTTATACCATCTTCTTCAGTGGGTGTACATTCAAGTGTTGCTTTTGTCAAAACTGGGACATTTCCCAGTTTCCGGAAAATGGAGTCGAGACCTCTCCAAGGACCTTGTCGAGCCTCGTCTCCGTTCACCGCCGGGAAGGAGCCAGAAACGTCAATTGGGTTGGCGGTGACCCGACGCCGAACATCCATGATATCCTAGCGGCACTTAACGTGTGCGAGGAAAACGTCCCTTCCGTCTGGAACTCAAACATGTATTTGAGCCTTGAAGGAATGAAGCTCCTCTTTGCAACACAGGACGTTTATCTCACCGATTTCAAATACGGAAACAACAGATGCGCTCTGAGATATTCTAAAGTTCCGAGGTATTGGGAGGTAGTGACACGAAATCACCGTTTGGCCTTCGCTGACGCGGAGCTCATCATCCGGCACCTAGTCCTCCCAGAGCACATCGAGTGTTGTACTAAACCTATTCTAAAGTGGATAGCCGACAATCTTGGCGCGACGGTCAGGGTCAACATCATGAACCAGTATAGACCATGCTACGAAGCTAAAAAATACGAGGAGATCAATCGGCGTATAACTCACGAAGAGTACGAAAGCGCCTTGAGGATGGCTAAGAAGGCCGGGTTAAAGAATCTCGGAACTTAGAACCCCGCCGCGATGGAAATTGATAAGGAAAAGCATGATGAGCTCGCAATCTTTAAATAGCGTGGAGAAAAAGATAATTCGTAAAAAATACCGAAAAGGAGGAGAAATATGAATAGAGAAATCGGTTATGGGACTGCCACAGTAGTAGCTATTATTGTGATAGTAGCAATTGTCGCGGGAGCCATAGGTTACATTGTAAAGCCAGAGCCGGCGGAATTGTCCGAGTTGGAAGCCAAGGTAGACGAACAGAAGGCTACAATAGACCAACAGAGAGCTACAATAGACGAGCTAGAAGCCAGGATTGCCGAGTTGGAGGCCCAAATTCCGGCACCTCTCGAGACGATAAAAGTAGCCTTTATATGCCACGGCAGTTCCGAGGATCCGTGTTGGATAGCATACCATAACGGTGCAAAAGCTCTGGCGGAGCGTCTCAGAAATGTCGAGGTGGTTTTCAGATATGCTGCAGAGGACATACCCAAACAGGTTGATATGATAAGAGAGGAAATCGCCCGCGGCGTTGATGCGATAATTGTTTCGATAGCAGATAAAGATGCCCTAGATGCACCAATTCAGGAAGCAAGAGATGCGGGAATTGTTGTGATCGCCTACGACTGTGACGATCCGGAAGGGGCAGAGGGCAACGCGAGGCAAGCTTTTGTCACAAGCTCCGTAACAGGGGGAGGCTTATGCTATGATACCGGCTATCTGAGGGGCCAGCTCGTAGCAGATTACGGAATTCCTGAAGGCGGCCATATATTCTTCCCAAACGAGGGGCCCGGAGCAACGTGGTCGGAGGCGTGCAAACAGGGATTCATAGATGCCCTTGCTGAGAGGGGCTATATCGAGGGCGTAGATTACTACTTGGACGAGATAGAGGCCACCTACAGCGTGGAGACAGCGGAAGAGCGTATAAGAGCGTACCTCGTGGCACATCCCGAAGTCGACATACTTGTACCTTGCGGAGGTTGCACTTCAATTGCGAGCGTTCTGGCAGAGGAAGCCCTCGGAATGGAACCCGGGGAGGTGCCAATCTTCTCGTGGCCGCACGGCGATGTGGACGCCCGAGGGATACGAGAGGGATTGGTCATCGCTGGTGTAACCGACTCGCACTCAAGCGTTGGAGCCATTTGCTTGTATGAAGCAGTTATGGCAGTTGAGTTCGGTGTCGGTCCGATAGATGTAACCATGCCACTAGTCGTGGTAGATCAGAGCAACATTGACGAGTGGGCACCAGGCTGGGAAAATATGTTATACTAAGAAGAAGGAATGCGCAAAAATTAATTGCGCATTTCCTTTTTTATTTTATTATTTTAAAATTGTGATAGAGTTCGGGATCGCCTCTTCTTTGTCAAATCGCTGGTTCCCACGCCAATAATCCACGACCGTTAGAAATACAATAATTGATTACTCATAAACTAATGGCGTTATTCCTTTCATCTTACAGATGGCCTTCAATTCTTCTGTGTAATCCCCGTAAACCAAAACCCAGTGGAACCCCTGCCAGTTTTCTAGGATCTGTGAAGCGTTGTTCACTTTTACTTGAGAACGGCAAATTCTCAGATCAGGAGTTCCCATCACTCTTCCCCTAACAATAAGCATCTTATCCAGATCAAAAGAAAACCCTGCCACTGTTACTTCCCCCTCTTTAAAGGTTGGCTTTGGGGTGGCTCCATAATTTGACTCGTGATGTGTCCGCACTTGATAAGGAAAGTTCGGTTTATCAAACCCAAGCAACTTTGTGGGTGAAGTGCAGTGGGCCAAAATTAGCGTTCCATCCTTCTCATTCACCGTTGGGTCATGGAAGAACACGGGTTTTCCCGAGATGTATCGTATAAGGTATTGTAAACCCATAGCTGCGGGATCTGCCTCACATGTTGCTACGATTCCTGAATCATTAAAAATAGAAAAAGCCATGCAAGGGGTGGCTTTAGTCATTTCCACTAATTCGCTTAGGCAATTTACGGTAATCCAATCGGCTTTATTTTCCTCGATATATTTCTTTAAAACCAAATAATAAATCCCTGCACGAAGAAGCTTCTCTTCTGTAGGTTCAACTACTTCTGTACTCTTGGATACAAAATCTTCAATTATTTTTCTCGCTTCCTGCTGTTTATTTTTATCTTCATAAAATTTCTTGAAGTCCCTTGCAAATTCGTCGTAAGTGTAAAATCGTACATCATGACCAAACAGCTCAATACTTCTCTTAAGGGTGGACCACCCTCCTAGTTCTGCATTTATTGGCCCCACGCAGACAAGCTTTGCTGAGGAAATTTTTTCTAAGGCGTAGACGCTTCTTAAGATTGTTTTTAGCCTCCTCTCATCTCCCTCTACTTGGAAGACTCTATTCACAAGGTGATGTCGCTTGAGAAATTGATAAGCCGGGGGTGTAAACAGGGTCCCTGCGTAAATATTTGGCCCAAACTTATCGAATAAAATAATATACTTTGAAGCGGAGGCTATCGCATTTACCAGTTTACTGCACATCTCGGGACGACACCACTCCAAAGGGGAAATTCCCAAGATTATGTTTACAGCTGTCTTTTTCAGTTCATCAAAATTTTTCAACACGTCGCCTAAATTCTGAATTTCTATTTCCGGTAAAAACTCGATCTTCATTCCCTCTTTTCTTAAATCTGAGATTAGACCCTCAATTTGCTGGCAAACCACGGATTTTTCCCCTTCGTAATCCTCTTTACATCTGACAAACCCCCAGTAACCATCTTTTACCGGTTCCTCGGAAAGCCAGTGATCCGCGGGCTTACCGATTACTAACCTCACACGTAGGGCAAAATCCATGAGAATCTTGTCTATCTTCTTTAGTCAATCGTTTAAAGTTTTTTGGGCTAGAAGGGCTAGAAGTAGTAGGTTTTGTACTTCCTCATCAAATACATCGGATGCTAATTTTTTGGAAACCCAAAACTCATCCTGTTCCCCCAAGAACTCATCCACGAGCGACTGTAGAAACTGAACAGGTCATTGATTTCATCTTCCTCCCGTATAGACTACTTCTTGGAAGAGCTGACTATCGAATAAATATATGCCGCCGAGGCAGTATCTCCGGCCCCCACGGATGAGAAGAAACTTCTCCTCTTGAAGCAGGGGGTAGCGACTAACTCCCCCCCCTTCACCGTCGTGGCGTATTCCTTCAAGATTTTCTTCACGGCCACCTTTCCCTCCTCCGAATAGTTCCTCACCCTCGCTCGCTCCACGAGTTCCTTGAAGTTAGGAAAACGTCCAGTTTCCACACGAAACACGCCCGCCGCAGCAGCGTTCATTTGGGCTTTCTCCAGCAATTTCTTGCTGTGTCTCGTGCTCAGCGAAACCTGGTACTCAGGCGTGTGCAACCATATCGTCGATAAGTTCTCGGAGGAATCCAGCAAGTCGCGCATCGCTTGAAATTCATCCACCGCTTCCGCCTCAAGTGTCTCCGATATCTGTACGGCCTCCTCGTCGTTCACGGAGAGGTAATCGAAGAGAGAGTAGATTTCGCAGAGGTATTTCCTACCTCTCTCGCTGTAGGCCGCCAAGCTTCCGGCATCGGTGAAGAGCGGAGATCCCGTGGCTTCGCGAATTTTTTCTATCGTATCCTTCACCAGCTGGAAATCTCGGCTATTTATCCCCGCAGCGAACATAACGTGCCATCCAACCAAGCTTATCATATCCAAACCGCCGCGATCCTGCTGGATCTGATTCAGAATGTCGGGTAACTTTCGGATATATCCCCGTAGCTGAGCAATCCTTCGCCCCTTCCCCTCACAAAGGATGTAGCGGTTCGTGTACTCGTTGGTGTCACGGGTTTGAAAGATAAGCGATACCGGTTGATGATACAACTTACAGGCGAACGATAAGTCAGAGCTCTCAAAATGCCTTAGGCTCTCGGGTGGCGCTTTCTTGAGATTTTGAAATAACCCGCCAACGAAAATAACGTTTCCGCCCAACGCCCTCACAGCCGCCGCTTCCTGCGCACCGTTTCCACCGAGAGAATACTTTATTTCAGCCCCATGCGCGATG
>JAGGTB010000001.1 GCA_021163965.1 Hadesarchaea archaeon
CTTATTCTTGGGGTAAGGGGTATGTCACTTAACACCTCGCACCTATTCACCCACCCTTAACCTCTTCGTCCTCGGCCAGCTACGAACGTGTTTCTTTCCACATTCGGTGCACTCTAAGATTAGTGTGGCTTTCTTGGTGGTCTTCGCAAATGTCCGCTGCTCAGATCTCGGTTGGCTACCGTAGCCTTTCTGCACGCGAAGAAACTGTCGCTGGCCCCAGCTCAAAGAACGGGCGGGATTTTTCCTCTGTTGCCTTACCTTATGGGCCGTGTGCTTCCGGCAGAAGGGACAATACGTATTGATCTGCTTGGGTATCTTCATCTGCTCTCTCTCCTTTTCTTTTCTTTAACGAACCTTCGCTTGTGAAGACTAGGGTCTCCCAAGAGTTTTAGCTTTTTCCGTCGACACGCGGGCATAAAGTGATCTGAAGAATTCGGCTGCAGCCAAAATTGATAATAAAGAATGAAGACGCGTCCCTCCGTTCGGAGACCAGCGTGGATATAGGCGCGTCTGTCATCAAACGCTGGTATGGATTACTCAGTGCTAGAAACAGCGATTTATTACTTGATTACCGAAACCTAGCATATCTTCACGCGAAGACATGGTAGGTCGGTTTTCAAGCTCCCCGCGAAGGAGAGCCCCCAGATACTAGGGATCTCCGGGTAGCCTTCGTTGCACACAGCAACTTCATCGCCCCCATCCGATGCGATGCGCTCTTGGCGACTGTTTCTCACCTCCTCAAGCCCACGAGGGTGCCAAGCGAGACTTCCCAATTTGCGAGGTTTGCCCCTCTATCGTCGTGGTATCTTGACTTCCCGTTTTTCCTCGATACCATCACTCCCTGACCTCAATTTTCTTCGCCAATCCCCGTCTTACCAGTAACTCTGCGCTGCGTTTAGGGAGATTCACTACCTCCCCCGGTTTGAAGGGACCATACGATTTTAGATCATCGCCAACTATCTGTGGCATTTCCGATTGGATTACAATCATGGCGTTTGCCTTTTCACGCGTCACGGGGAGAGCGGCCTTGCCCTCAACCGCTGTGGAAACTACTTCAGCATGTAACTTATTTAGGCTCTGCCGGATTTCATCGAACGCGTACCTCTCGCTCTCAAGTAGCGGCTCCGGAAATCTGCCCCTCAGCGTCTCATCCATTGCCTTGGTCACCCTGAGCAGATATATCTCCTGAATCATTCGCAAAACCTCGCGAAGCTCGGTTCGGAGGATATCGCGGCGCAACTCATCCCCGCGCTCGGCTTCCCTCCTAAGTTCAGACACATAGGCAGCGGCTTTCGCGTAAAACTCCTCGTTGAGATCCGTGAGATTTCGCTCCCTTTTCTCCTCGATCCAAACCTTTCTCACATCCTCAAATCCGAAGCTGGACATCACGCTCCACGCTCCAGGACAAATTTCGGGATAGCATCTTCTGGACAAAAACTTTCGATATCCTTTATCAAAACGCACTTCATGCTCACCGCGGAGTGCAGAGAGGAAGGTAATCTCAATATCCGCTTCGTGTCTATCGTCACCTTCCCATCGACCATCTCGGAGTTTAAACGGGCCAGAAACTGAAGCAGACGCTCGATGGTTTTCTCACCTATCCCCTCCAGACTTTCTATCTCGTCCATCCTCCCCCGGCGCAACGCGACTAGCACTTTCTCCTTTTCCTTCATGAGCTTGCGTGCCGCTGCCGTCGCTATCCCGGACTTCGCGAGCCGCTTCTCATCCAACATCTCGAATACGCGAGATATCCTTTTCCGAAAGATGCTCGAATATCCGAGCGCCATCGTCATATCCGTGGGTATGACGCCGCCAGTAATGTACTCCACCACTTGACCGCGCTCGGTCGGACCCATCTTCATTACCGACTCATCGAAAACCCGGATGTGAAACCCCCTCCCGGAGTATACGTAGTATATCTCCCGCAGGGCGAGATCCGAGCGTAGTGCTTCCCCAAACATTGCGGTAATCCTGCGCGCATCTTCCAAGCACTTCTCGCATACTTTTCCCCCCGAACAGTCGCAACTTTTTATTGGAAGATCCTTTGCATCCACATCGAAGACCAACTCGGACTTCAGCCATCCCTTCCGCTCCGATGGCCTCTCGTAGAGCGCGACGCTTCCGTAGACCGCATAAGGTGCCCTATTGCGCAGGAAGTCCGACAGTTGCTCAACCGTCGTAAATTGGTTGTACCTATCGCTAGGGCCGCTCCCGTCATGATCGAAGCCAAATTCTCTCAAGGAAAGCGTGTGGAGGATAAAGCTAGGGAGCTCGCGCTTATCCCACTCTTCTCTGTAGTATCTCCTACGTTCCTCCAGCGTTGCACTTCTCAGAGGTAACATCTAAACCCCTTTGACGCACTCAAGGTCAAAGAATTTTCTCGCCAACGAAGAAATACTTTTGCGAACCGCGGTGGGGAATAGTCTCTTTGGACGGAGGCCGCCCGAAAGGGTGGAAACGGTGAGCCCAGGGGGATGGGGCAGCAGTCAAGGGGGAAATGCCTCGGCGAGCCGAAAGGCGAGGTGGCCCGCCCTAAGCTGGGGAGAAGAGGTCACCTGCCTCTCTCGATTTCTCCGCCAATTTTTTGTAATAATACGTCAGTGGGTTCCTTATTTTTCTACACAGCTCATCTGGATTACAGAGGGAGGGAACCGCAGTCCTGATCTTCCTGCAGTTAGGGGTCCTATACCACTTGCTCCTCCCCGAATCGCTCATGCGGGGGTTCGTCGTCATCCCAAATCCTAAGTGATAATATATGTTGGCCTTCTCTTGGGGCTGATCTTTGAACAAGGGGGGCCTACATTTCTCCGCAGCCTCAAAAATTAGCGGAACTATCTCGTCCTTCACCACAGATATGTCGTCGATGAAATCGGAAATCTTGACAACCAACTTACCGGAAGGCGAGACTCGCGCATACGACAGGAACGACGTTAAAAGAACCGTGATCGCGTAGTTTCTGGCACCAGCCCCCACCCCTCCCAATGCCGCTCGAACACAAGGAGGAAAAGCACTTGGATGAAGCCGTCCGCGAGGCGCCACAAATCTGTCTCTCTCCACTCCCCGAGGGGTAAGTTCGGCTATTTTCTTCCCCACTTCCTCCAGTGTCTTCGATACCACAGGCCTGTCGGAGAACCTCTCGTAGAGCGACGTTATGTACTCCTCGGTCCTCGCGGCGATGTGCTCGGCGAAAAAATCCCATAGTTCTCGGGGAGTTATCACCGCCCACCCATTCACCACGTAAAGCTTAGTCAAATCCGCACGGCGATGCCTCAGCAGGAGAGCAAAGTCCGTCCAACGTATGGCATATTTCGGCGTATATTGTGGAAGTTCCCTGTCGTCCTTTACCTCCCTTCCTCCGAGAGCTCTATCCCTAAGTTTGAGGAGATCGCTCTCCGGCATCTCAACGTTGCCAATTTTCACTCCACGCGTGCCCTCTAATTTGATGAGCCTGAAAGACCTCCGAACGGCATCAAGACACAAATCCTCATATCCGTGCTTGAACAGATCGTACATTCTGTACATTATGAGGGCTTTGGTGGTTTCAGTCACAAAGCGCGACTCGGCAGAGTACGGGTACGAAACGGATGCCACTCCCTGACACATTAGGTAAAACGACAAAACATCCTCGCGGACGGCTTGTTCGTCAAACTCCACTGCCTCCGACCTTAATGTTTCCTTAATTTCCCTAACCCTATCAACGGCTTTCTTCACCACCCCGCGTGGCAAAGAGTCAAATGGGGGAGCATCTCTAGCTATTGCTTTCCCCTCGGTGGAGAACGGATCCAAGACCGCCACGTACCCATCGACAACCATACCACCGCCTACTTACCTCGCCTCGATCCTCGGGGCAAGAAGGAAGCTCAAACGCCCCTTCTTTCCCATCGGAAAATTGAGCTGAATCGGTAGATCTGTTCCAAGATTTACCGTGACGATGTCATCGGAACTCGCAGCCTTAGACATATCTTCCAAGTAATTTATGTTATACATGGCCCTAGCTTGTTGCCTGACATCCAATTTTTTTAGTCCCTCGTCGCCCTTTGACAACTTCATTTCCACGCTCCCGCTGTCCCCCTCCGCTGACATTTTGAATTCCTCACTCGAAATTTCAAACTTCACGCTATCTCCAACCAATCCCGCATCCTTGAGGGCATCTTGGATAGCACCGGCCGAAACCTGAGCCGACGCCGTGAATTCCAACTTCGGCTCTGGGAGTTCCGTCTCGCGAATGTCTATGAGGGGCAAACTGAAGCGTCTTGTTGATTTGCCCCTAAAGGTCAATATCAGACGATTCTCCCCCTCGCTCAACTCCAAGACGAACTCATCTTCACTCTTGGCGCGGGACATAACTTTATCCATCTCCGCTAAATCGATTCCGAGAACTGTCTCTTTCCTAACCTCATACTCCACAAATGCATCAGCAGGGAGTTCAAAATCAACCAATGCCACGTGAGAAGGATCTATTGCTTTCATTCTCATCCCCTCCGGGGTGAATTTAAAAGCCGCCTCATCGATGAGCGCTGCTATCGCGCTAATACAGGTCTTCCAAGTCTTCGCGTTTTCCATTCGAATTCTTACCACGAGGAAACCTCCAACACTTTATTGTTGCAACCCTTTTTCAAACTTTTTTATCTCACGCCTGACCTCCTCGTAAAGCTTTAGATCCAACTTGTCAAGCTTCTGGATTATATCAGCGTGCAACTCGTGCGCATCTGCAACGCTGAGCGGCGCCCCGAAGACTCTAACTGTTGAGCCAACCTCTACGTCCCTAGCCAGTGAGGGATCGTCAAACACCACTGTGATTCTTCCTGAACCGTCGTCCACAAGCAGCTCCGCCTCCTTCTTATCGACGACGACGCCCAATATACTAACCCGCTCGTCGGCTGTTCTAATTTCCGAGATCTTACGTGGCTTGGCTGGCTCTATTGGGGAAAACTTCATAACTGATCCACCTTAATACTCCCGCCATACGTGACCACACTTCACGCACTTATAAAATCTCGTGCTTGGCTCGTCTGCTCCCCTAGTCTGCCGCAACCACCAGTAAGCCCTATCGTGCCCACACTTGGGGCAGACAGCGCGGGTTGTGGGCATAGCCGCTTTTTCTCCCTCAACTATCACTGGGCCTCCTTCCTTTTCTCCTCTCTTCCTAGTGCTTTGAGCTAATGTATACTCGCCTATTTCCTCTTTCTCGAAAACCTGCCCACACCCTCTGCAGATTAACTTCAACTCCTCTCCCTTTCTTTCCGGAACCAGCAGCCCACCACACTTCGGACAAAACTTCATGCCCCCTCACCAAACCCTGCATCTCTCAGTATTTTGGCATGATCGAACGCGAGTTTCTCAGTCGGGATATCCTTAAAAACCATCGCCTCCGCGGCATCTGTGGCAGCTCTCAATTTTCCGCCAACACTTTCGGCCAAAAAGCAAATGGAAACGACGTGCCCTCTGGGATCCCTACTGGGATTCGAATACACCCCAAGCAATCTCCTCAGCTTAATTTTCAACCCCGTCTCCTCCAGTACTTCCCTGACAACTGCGTCCTCCACCGTCTCGCCGTAGTGCACGAATCCCCCCGGCAACGCCCAGTATCCCTTGTACGGCTCCTTCGCTCGTTTGACCAACACCACTCCGCCACCTGAGAGAACCACCGCGTCGACCGCTAGCATCGGCTGTTTTCCCATCGCCATCCCTCATACCAACAGCGATAGATATCCTAGTTTTGGTATTACAAATACTACTTTTCCTATGACGTTGTCGAAGCTCACCTCCTCAGTGGCGAGGATGCGAGGATTATCTCCTTTAGTTGTGAAAAAAATTTCTCCATCCAGATTTTCTATCTGAACAACGCGATGTACAATTGGTATTTTCGAGTCCTCTGAATTGTAAACAATAACATCCCCTAGTTTTATCTCCTCGGGAGAACTAACACCTTTAACCACTATCAAATCGCCCCTTTCAAATCCCCCCTTAACCGGGAAATTATCAATCGTGGAAAAATCAACCCCATAGTGATTATGGATGAATGACATCCAACTGTTGTCCATATGCTTCATGCTGTTCGATACGATTGCCATCATCGGTGTATCGGTGTGCAGGACCAAAATCATGGTTCCCTTAATGCAAAAATAGAAAATTCCCGCCATCAACAACACCACGGAGACAAAATGCACTACTTCACGCCAGGTGACTCGAGAAGAAGTTTTTCGCCCACTAGCTTTCATGACCCTCACCTATGCTCTCCCAGTGCTTTCGCCACTAACGACCCCAGTGGCAATGAGATGGGCCACGCGCAGAGGTTCGGGTATAAGACCCCGGACGGTAGTTGACCTAACTATCTCCTCAGCATCGGCTCGCTCTATTCCGGCTATTTGCATGTACACTGCCCCTCGTCTAGCCCTTACCTCGTAGATTTTTCCAGCGGACTTAAATTTATCCCAACGCTCGCTCCAGTCGGGAAGATTCCGCAAAGCTCTCTCAACCGAAGCGAGATCTGGGAGCCTTCTAGATATCGAGATAACCGGTAGTCCCGTCTCCTCGAAAATCTCACGAATATCGGCGACATTGAAACCTGCAAAGGTGATGCCACTAGTCATTATTACCCTAAGTTGATCCTTATGCCTGCTCCCGTTGATCATATCTACTATCTTCCGCGTTGCATCCGTTCCGTCGACCTGAACGTGCGTGCTCAATACGCCATCCAACCATTTCCCGCCTCTAAAAATCGTCCCTACAAGCAAGACTTCCTCATTGCTATGGGGGGTGAACGGACCGTCGTCAACCCCCACGACCCTGATCTCCGACTTAATCTTTCGAAATTTGACTCTAGCCAATTTCGGCCCTCCGCTTGATTTCGAGAAGGAGGCGGGTAAATCCCGCTTCCGCTGCGATACGGACTTCTTTTCTTTCGTGGAGATCCCGCTTGGCGAGTTCATCAGCAACGATTTTGGAAGCATTGGTGATGGTAAATAGATTCCTCAGCCAAAAATAGGCAATCACCGACTCCGCAACGTTGGCCAAACGTTGCCGATCCGCCCTGGAAGGTGCGAGTTGCCGCAGACTCGCATTCACCAACGCTCGCTCTAGGACTAGATTTGAGATCTTCCCACCATCCGCTCGTTTTTTCGCAAAGGACAGGGCAAGAGAATAGATTAAGTTAACTAGGGCATCACCAAGGCAGGCTAATCCTTTGTCGCGGAGCGCCTCCCCAACATTTGAGTAGCGTGCCAAGAGGCCGTCTGGATTCACTTTCTTAGCGCCTTCTTGAGCTTTTGTCGGAGGTCCCTGCAGTCTTTCTCGAGTTTTCTCGACGCTCGCACTAACGCGTAATACGGTGACCTTCTTGCCTTCGTCTTCACGTAAAATTTTGGATGCGCAAGTAAAGGATGTTCCACACTGTATGCCGCTGTGACAACACTTTCGTCCTCATGTAAGTTCTTCCGGATCGGATTACAAAATGTATGATCCTCCCCTATTATCCTCAACTCAACTACCGTGCCTTCCTTCTTTAATAGTTCAAGTTCCATTGCAACACCTACGGGTTTCCGCTTGTAGATTTTGACTGTTTTGCCATTGAAATAATTTTCCTAGATACTTCTCGAATCTTATCTTTTGTACCATAGACTGTGACTTTTAGCGAAGAGGGAGTAAAATCTGCAACCACATCTATATCCAACTTGCTGAGCGCCTCCAGTACTCCTATCACTTGAGTGGTGCTATCCGCTCTAAAATTTAAAACCCGCTTGTATCGAACCATTTCATAGTCTCCCTTGACGATAATCGTCGGCAATCTTCCGGGTTTCGATATGTCCACAGTTTGGACATACCAGCCTCATTCCATCCCGCTCGAGAGGTGTGCGACAATTTGAGCAGGTTGCCAATATTACCCCTAAGTTCTCGCCCTCCGTGGAGAGTTGAATTGGTCTCCGCTTCGGGTTTACCACTTTTGCCCTTACTATATCTCCCGGTCTAAATTGGTCCTTTATGTCCTTGACGTACTCCCTACGCACATCGGACACATGGATGGACCCCAGGTCTGGGATAGGGGGTTGCCTATTTTCACTCCCCCTTAACGCGCCTATTTCCACCTCCACCCACTGCTCTCCTATCTTCTCAACCCGTCCTATGATCACGCTACCTCGCTTCAGAACTGGGGGTATTCGGGTCTTCGGGTGAACAGAAGCTTTCTTCGTTCTCGCATCCAACAATACTATTCCAATACGCGAGGAGTATATTCCACCGCCCTCCTCGTAGGTTCCCTCCCCCGGTATGAACTCCTCCGCCATTGCTAGGAAATCCCCAGGCAAGACAAAATCTCCCGTCTTTACACCTTCAACCACTTATTTTCCTCCTTCGATCCGGTAGAGGTCCACCTTGAACCTATATATATTGCGCGTGTGAAATTTAAATTGCATCGGAATGTGAAACGTCAACTCAACTCTTTTTGTTATCTTCCCCCCAAACACCTTCACTCGATTCTCTATAAATTCGCGGTTCCTCGGAGCCGCCTTGTGGAGGGTATACACTATTTTACCGAGTTCCATAGCCTTTCGGAGGAATTTCACATCGGCGCCTCTGCGTTGAACGCCGAAAGGGGGATTTTGAACCACCGTGTCCGCTCGCTCTCGCCTAAACTCCTCCACGTCTTCCATCACCCAATCTACTTTAACCCCGGCTTTGTCGGCGTTCCTCCTCGCAACCTCCAGAGCCCGCTCGTCTATGTCCACTCCGACGACCTTCTTCGCTCCCAGCAACGCGGCACCGATCGCCAGTCTCCCCGTGCCACACCCCAGATCGTAAACAACCTTTCCAGCTATATCCCCCTGAGAGTAGGCCAAACAGAGAAGGGTCGACGCCACGTCCCCCGGAGTCATGTACTGTTCAAGCTCGGGGACGGGGTCCGGGTGCGGGTCCAGCTTCTGCAGGATTATCTCGAGTTGCTTCTTACGGATCAAATTTTACGCATCCCCTTCCTCGATTTCATCCAGCTCATAGGGCTCCAACTCGGCTTTCCCCATCATCACTCGCGCCTCGAATGGCGTCAACACCGGGCGCTTGAAGCGTTCAACATCATCTATCGGTATCCTCGGGCAAGCCACGGATACCACTCCTCCCTCCGGAAAATCCTCCACAGTCTCCGGCGTGATCTCATCCGCCACCAGCAACTCGGCATTTAATCCATTTTGTCTGAGCTCCCTTACTACCTTCCTCGCCAGCCCCAAGCGCCTCTGACCGGGCTTAACGCTGGAGACCACGTAGAAATCCTCGTATGAGCTCGCTCGCCCCACAACAGCTGCCCTTTTTTTAATGAAATCCTCAAATCCTCTTACCCTCTCGTAGGATCCCGAAATGGGGTTCGCCGCCACTACCTCCTTCCCCGTCGCTAGGACCATCCCCAGAGGGTGAAACCTCCCAGTACCAACGTACAGTATTCCGTCGATCTCCCCCGCTATGGACCTCACGCAACCCCAGTCGCAACCCAAAACTTGGCCCGGATACCTCGCGCGCGGACCGGGATTGCCGATCACGCTCTCAATCCCATTATCCGCGAGAAATTTCATAATGCGGGGGAGATGCTCGATGTGCTGAACAGTCGTAGCTACCCCCCATCGCTTGCCCTCCAGCTCCGGCAAAGCCAGCTCAATAGCCCCTCTTGGATCTATCTTCATCCGAGCCTCCACGAAAAGCGTAGGGAGAACTGTCCGTAACCCCATATCGGCGTGACCGTAGTGGATCAGAGCATCGCACCCAAGGCGTTTTGCCTTGACGTCCGCGAGGTCGCAGGCCCCATAGCAACTGTCGCTGAGAACTACAGCCTCCACCTCGGCCTCCTTAAACGTCCGAATTATCTCTCGCAGATTTCTCCTCAATCCGGGGGGAAGCTGAATCGCCGCGCGCCTTACGTTATGGCTTTCTAGAAACTGCCTGACTTTCTCAGGCTCAAAGTCGTACATCTGTGCACCAATTATTCCGCGCGCTGGAGTTCGCGGATGCGGGAGAGGATCAAATTCTGCTCCGTGCGATAGACCATCTCCCTTACCTTCCGAACAGCGTCCGGGTTCGCGGAGACGCTGGTGATCCCGTACTCAACTAGCTTCTTCACGACGTCAGGATAACTGCCCGCCTGTCCACAAATGCTGGATTCAACCCCAGCCTTATTGCACTGTTCGATCACGTACTTGACCAACTTCTGAACGGCCGGGTGTCTCTCATCGTAGAGGTGGGCTATTCTCTCGTTGTCCCTGTCTATAGCCAAGGTAAACTGCGTGAGATCGTTAGTGCCGAAAGAGATGAAATCTATGCCCTCCTTGATGAACTCATCTATAATGAGTGCAGCGGCTGGGATCTCGATCATCAGCCCAACTTGGATATCTTTGTGGGGCTCCAACCCCACCTCGCGGACTACCTTCTTGAAGCGGCGCAACTCCTCCGGGTGCTGAACCATTGGAATCATCACGCCGAGGTTGGTGAATCCCTCCTCGACCACCTTCTTGATCGCCTTAAGCTCAAGTTTCAAAATCTCTTGCTCCTCCGGCCACTTCGGATCGACAAACCTCCGCACGCCACGCCATCCGATCATGGGATTTGGCTCATCTGGCTCCTTTTCGCCGCCTGGGAGGTTCTTAAACTCGGCGGTCTTGAGATCGAGAGTACGATACCATACTTTTCCAGGATAGAATGCCTCGGCGACCTTCCTTATGCCCTCCGCAAATCTCTCTATCATTAACTCCTCCCCGCCTTCCTCCAGCAGTTTTCGCGGGTGTTTGCCTATTCCGAGAAGCATATGTTCCGCTCGAAGGAGGCCCACACCATCGGCCCCGGTCTCGCGAGCGACCTTCTGCGCGATTTCCGGTATGCTAAGGTTTACCTTAACCTCGGTTGCAGTCACTAACGACGGGGGTGCAACGGCCGCCGGAACTTCCTCGGGCTTCTCCACTTTCATTATTCCCTTATAAACAACCCCAGTGGCTCCGTCAACCGTCACTTCCATACCGTCTTTGAGTACCTCCGTAGCATTGCCCGACCCCACCACACAGGGGGTGCCGAGTTCCCTGGATACTATCGCCGCATGACACGTCATCCCCCCCTCATCCGTAACTATGGCTGCGGCACGGCGCATCGCTGGAACCCAGTCGGGGGTAGTCATCTTGGTAACCAAGATATCCCCCTCTTTGACCTTGCTAATTTCCTTGACGCTCGGGACCACCCTGACTCTGCCGAATGCCATGCCTGGGCTCGCTCCGAGGCCCTTCACCAGCACCTCTCTAGGAGCCTCCTCCTCAGCCGGTGCCTTCTCCTTTTCTTCTCCATAAAGGACCGTTATGGCGCGCGATTGGACGAAGTATATGTCGCCGCCTTCCACTGCCCACTCGATGTCCTGCGGGCGCCCGTAGTGTTCCTCTATCTTCTTCCCGAACTCCGCAAGCTTTCTGGCTTCCTCCTCGCTGAGGCACTGGGCCTTGCGCTTCTCCTCGGGCGTTGCCACCTCCGTTGTCTCCCCGGTCTTCGGATCGCGAACGTGCATTACCTCCTTCGACCCGATGGTGACATCTAGAATTTTCCCAGTCTCCTTATCCACGACGTAGACATCGGGAGTGGCGGAACCCGAAACAACGGTCTCGCCAAGTCCCCAGTTCGCCTCGATGACTTCCTTGCTTCGATCCCCCGTCGACGGATGCGTAGTGAACAAGACCCCAGCTTTATCAGCGTTCACCATCTTCTGAACCACTATCGATATCAAAACCTTCTCGTGTTCGAAGCCGTGTTTCTCCCGGTAGAAAATCGCGCGCGGAGTAAACAAGGATGCCCAACAATCTTGAACCCTGCGAACCACGTTTTCGTCGCCTTGGATGTTAAGGTACGTCTCCTGCTGGCCTGCAAATGAGGCGTCGGGCAGGTCCTCGGCGGTCGCGGACGAGCGGATTGCCACCGGCTCATTTTCACTCCCAAGGCGCCTATTCAGCTCCTTGTACGCCTTAATTATGTCCTCCCGAATATCCTCGGGCATCTTCGCCTTCTTTATCAGGTTCCGAATTTGATCAGCCGCCTTGGTCAAAGCATCGGAATCATCCACATCGACTCCTGAAAGGATCTCCTTGATTTTCCCGACCAGCCCCTCCTCCTCGAGGAATCTTTTGTAAGCCTGAGCCGTGACGGCGAATCCCGGAGGAACCGGGACTCCAAGCCTAACTAGCTCCCCCAGATTGGCTCCCTTGCCGCCGGCTGTCCCTACGTCCGACTTCGATAATTCCTCAAACCAAACCACGTTTTCCATTCAGCTCCCCCAGAAGTTACAACCTTCTCTTTTCCCCGATTTGGATATAAAAGGATTTCCCCGCCTGCCTTTACTAGCGCTACTTATGATAGTCACATTCATCCAGGCTTTTAACCAGCCGACACCGCCCCTTCCTTCAAAAGTTAATGGAGCCGCCGGTGGGATTTGAACCCACGATCTATCGCTTTCCCGCTTGATAGTTACGAGGCGATCGCTGTACCAGGCTCAGCTACGGCGGCTCATTTTCACTCTTCCTACGATGGGTATATCAATTTTATCGAGCCAAATCAGAAATCCAATCTCCGCCCTCAATGCGCGCGTCGTTCGGGGGCAGGGATTTGAGCGCCAATTTTGCGGGGTTATTGGTCCTCGAAGTAGATCGGCTACTATCAGACCGCGCAACCAGCTACCCGCATCCTGTGGTGTCTCGTTGCCTAGTTACGGGCGCTTAGCGCACGTAACGAATGCCTTGGATCCATCTTTTAGAAGAATCTCCAGCGCGTTCAGGATTTCCCTACCGACGACGATGTTCTCAGCCAAGTTTTCGGCCTTGATGGGGATGTAAACCGAGATATCACCCAAGTCAATTTTCCCTTCTCCTCCCCCCTCTCGCAATAACCATCCCCTCGCCTTGAAGACCTCACACTTTATCCGACCGCCAAACTGGTGCAGCGTTTCGAGCCTCTCGGGTGCTTCCCCCTCGAAGATTGCGGGCAACCTATCGTCCGAGTAGACGCCCCCGTCAAATCCGGTATCGATGATCGCCGGTGATATCGCGGAGAGCTTGGAGGATCGTATACGTAGCCACATTACCGGTATACTGGGTATTTCCCTGCCACTTGGGGTCTTCCCGCCCGGCGCGTATTCGTAGACCAAACTATTCGATCCGGAATCCCTCAAGCCTAGGCCTCCCCATCAGTGCTGGAGATGGCCCCCTCAGCCCCCCTCGGGCTCTAAGGCTCCTGAGCACAAGGGGTCCGGCCGGCTCTTCCCGCGGGAGGAAATCGGGGTAATGGGCTTCGAAATATTCGCTCAAAGCGTCCGCCAGTAGGTGCGATCTCTTCCGGATTTTTGGCTCCTGCTTGAGAATTTTCTCCATCGTTTCGACGAGGTCATCGGGTAGGCTCACGGTTATTCTCCTCATTTTCATACCCTTCATACTTTTATTCTAATTTCATATAGTTTATGATTTTCGCTCATTTTAGACCGGAGCCCCGAGGAGGATCGAAGGGGATTGGGGAAGCTCAAAACCAAACCGAAGGTGTCTGCACGAGCCCTTCCCCTCATTCAACTAAAACATCAAAAGAGCTCTTGTACTTTTGGTGTGGCGCCGGGGCAGGGATTTGAACCCTGATGGTCCAGAGGACCACCGGATCTCGAGTCCGGCGCGTTAGCCTGGTTCCGCCACCCCGGCCAATGATAATTATGTCAGGTTAACCTAAAAACGAAAACTCGATCAGATAAAATCCGCTATGCTGAGCTGTCTCCTGTCGTCGCTCTCGAAAATCGATTTGATTTCCCTCTCCACCAAGCTAAGGCGCTGGCGGGTATAGTTCTTCACCCCGAACTCGTCCGCCACCCGCATCGCCACCTGCAGGTACTTCTCCACTCCGCCTCGGGTCACCGTGAGGATGAGTTCCCCCCCGCAACGGCACTTCCCGCTGAGCGGAACCCTCCTGTACTTTGCGTTACAACTCGTGCACCTGAACTTCTGCTTGGCAAAAGCCCGGATGTTCCCCCTGAGGTCTGGAATGAAGTGGTGCTCTATTAGGCGCTCGGCGACATCCCGCTCATCGACGGCCCGAATCTTCCTCCCGAGCGAGAGCTGCGCATCCACCTTCTCCTCCATCGTTGCAAGCGTCTTGTAGCGGCAAGCCTTCGGGCCAGCAGCTATGTCCGATGTGTCGTGGGTGAACCGCAATCCTTCATACTGAGCCCTAGTTCCGAGCCTTCTCTTCACCGTCTCCACCTTTGACGCCATTTCGCTGGGATCCGCGAACCTCAACGTCGCCTCGTAGAACTCAAGCGGGTATGCGGGGGAGACATCCACGTTGTGCGCCTCCCTGTCTATTTCCCTGGGATCGATGCGGGCGTTGAGGACGAGGGGGGCATCCATCGTCCCGCCCCGCGACGACGGGAGAAAATGCCGGCTGAAGTTCAAGAGCGCGTCCATTAGAAGCATCACCGCGTCCTCGTCACCATCGGCGTCTCGACGTTTGGCCGCGTGGAAGTAAGGATGGGCATATCCTACGTTTGCCTCCGTGAACCCTATTATCCTCCCGACGACTCCAGCCGAAGTGTGTGGGGCCAGACCTATAATCAACTGACCGACTAGGTCCTCCAGTTGCGTTGCGTTGTAGTAAGGCGGTAGCCCGTAGAACTTCTGGAGAAGGTCGTCGACAAATCTCGCCGCCCGGAGGAGGTACTCGGCACACGGTTTGGACAGCACGACATCTTGGACTTTCAGCTCTAGCACTTGATCCTCCCTTTCCAAAGGATTTCCGTCCACATCCCTTTCGTACCCCAGCTCGCGGAGCCTCTCCACTGACGTCCCCACCTCCCTCGGACGGAAGTGGGTCAACGGAAGGTTCGTGGCATCAAACCTGATAGTTCCATCCTTGAAGACGTAGACCCCATGTTTCGCCCTGAGGATCCCCTTTTCCAAGGGCTCAGGGATCTTGTGATCACTTGTCATTCCTCGGACGCCCTTGATCTCCTTCGGAAGTTGCTCCCGTAATTTCTTAAGAGCCTCGTCGAGAAGCGAGCGTATCTCTATTTCACGGCGGTCATAGTACACCGTGCGAGCACCGCACGCTACACACGTCTCGGTCTTCGATGTTCTCCCGCAGTTAGAACATATCCTAGTGAACTCCGTTCTCCCCCCACACTTCGGACACTTCCTCCTGAAAGTTATCGTGCCGCACTCTGGGCACTGACATCTGACCACCTCCACGTAAACTACCCCCTTCTCAGCCGCCTTGGGGATACTCCGTGCGTGTCCCCCGCGTAGACCAATGGGGAACAGAACGTGTGGGGGCGGGGACATCTTGCGGGGATTCGCTTTCTCCGGTCTCCCCATTCTGCACCCAATTCTCGTCGGGGCCTTCACCCTAACTGGGAACCCGGCGAGAATTTGAATTATCTCCATCGTGTCATCCGTTGGATGGGTCCTAATCGTCTCCCGAAGCCTCTCACTCGTCAAACGCCCCTCTTGAATCAGGCCGAGGCACGTGCAGAGGGGAAGCGCTGGCTCTTCGATCACGACATGTCCATCCTCCACAGCGTGGGGGACCCCTAAAATTTCAAGCACACGCTTTTGCGTCGGACTTATCTTCAAGCGAAGCCGCTTAAGAGCCCCTTCATCGAATTCCGGCTCCCCTTCAGCTAGCCACTCCCCAACCTCCCTTATCTCCTCCAAGCTGACATCGTTGAAGTGATAAGTATAGGCCGGGTGGAGAGGAACACCGAGCTTCTGGGAGAGTTCAACCGCCACCCTTGCCGGAGGCCTCAGCTTCGCGTCCGTATATTTCTCTAACTCTCGCCGGGGCAGGCTTTTCCCCTTCTCCTTCAGGGCTTTTTTTACCTCCTGGGCCCACCACTCCTCGCAGTATCCCGCCGGCATCAACGGGTGATTGTTCTCGAGAAACTCACCAAAGCCTATGAGGATATCTCCAAGAAACAGTATTTCGCTGACCTTACTTCTAATCTCCTCCGCGAGCGCTACTGAATCCACTTGAACTACGGACCCATCCGCCAATTTAACTATCGGCCCCTCTATCGTATCTACCGGTGCTACTGCGGCTGCTTTGCCAGGACGTTCGATCTTAAGTTGCGTTCCGATTGCCAAGTGATCTTCCAAGATTTTCATCGTCGCGGGGTGGATCCCAACGGCCGCGAGGCCCGTATTCCTCGCACGGCCATACCTTAGCCTGAACCCTCCCTCGCGTGCCGGGTGGCCGAATACTGCTCTCCCCGCGATGATATCCGCCAGATACCTATCACTTCCAGAAAGAGGCCGGGCCTCCTCCTCTTCCTCCGCTGGACGGTGCGAGAGCTCGTGGAGCCATTCCCATCCCTCAATGCCCAGTTTTTTGACATACTTCAAAATTTTCGGCGCCTTCTGGAGTACTCCCTCCGCCAATGCCAGAACGGCTCCCCCTCGGATGCGGTTAGTCTCGATGCGATCCAGATTGCGATAACCGCTGACGGTCACCTGTTCCGTGGGTTCGCCGTTTATTTCAACGGGAATATTTCTAACAGCTTTTCGCACGTCGTCCGCTGGCGGGGTATATTGTAAGTGGGTCACCTCAGACGAATACATCTCAACCTCTTCAACAAAACGTTCAACTTCCTCGTCCGTGGGCTTGTAGGCGTCAAGGTAGAGTTTACGGCGAACAAAGTCCCCAGTGAGAACGGCCAAGGCGGCTGCAGTGCCCCCCGCCGAACGAATAGGTCCCGCGAAGTATAAAGCAAGGTAGCGTGACCCGTCGAAGTTCTTCTTAATTTTCACCTGCGTTATTCCCTCGATCGGAGCCGCTGCTGCTATCCCCTCGGTAATTATCGCCAAAGCTGTCCGGACAGCTTGCTCAGCTGCTCGGGCCTCATCGAGCCTTCCAAAGTGCCCGTCTACGATCATTTCCGCTATCTTAAGAGCCACCTCCTCCCGCGGCAGCTCTTTCTCAAGCTTCCGTATTGTCGGGGCTACTCCCTTTGGACCTACAAGCTTCTCTACCCTCGCGGCTAGGTCTTCAGCGCGGGGAATCTCCGGTTTCGGCTCGGGGTCAAGACATAAAGCGCGTGCCTTCTCGGCCACCCTATATGCCTCTTCAACCTTTTTCTCCAGTTCATCGAAGTATTTCATTTGTTCACCTGAATTAGGCAAAGCGTATTGCCCTTACTTTTCTTGTCCGTAAATCCACTAAGGGGACTATTCCTGGAGTTGGCCTAACTCCGCGCCTCTTCATGTAGCTAGTCCTCTCTTGGAAAGTCGCCGAGTTGACCAGAAGCACTCCCCTGTACTTTCCACAACCGTAGACGTGGAGATGGCCCGTGTGAAAAACGTCCGGTACCTCCTCTATCACTAGATAGTCCCTCCCCTCTGGGGCGATCGGAGCGCGTCCGCCCATAGGCTCGCCATATATGGGGGCGAGATGACGCTTCTTGAGGGATTTGATCATGGGATTGACGGAGTTCTTCCGGTCGAGAGAGGAGTCCGCAGAAATCAAATCGTCAAATCCCCTACCGTGATAGATCAAAAACCTTGTGCCGTGGAGCAACAAGTGGGCCGGATTTCCTACGAGCACGGGTTCGAAACTCTCGAAATCTGAGGCAATGTCCTTGGGAAGCGCGGGCTGAGGCTCCAGAGGTCTGACAGCATCGTGGTTGCCCGGAGACACTATTATCTTCACGTGCTCTGGAACTTGACTCAGGTACTCCACAACTGCATCGTATTGTTTATTTATGTCGTGGATGACCAGTTCTTCTTCCTGATTCGGATATATCCCCACCCCGTCCACGAGATCACCAGCTATCACTAGGTACTTAACACGCCCCGCCACTTGTCGCTGGTTCGGATTTCCTGATTCCCCCCGCAACCATTTTAAAAACCTTGCAAAGGCATCCTCCAAGAACATCTCACTTCCCACGTGAAGATCTGAAATGAGCGCAGCATAGATGGGTTCACTCCCTTCCTCAGCTGTCCCCTCGTCTCTCCTCTGTCTAGGTACTGGGATATCCGGCCAAACTATATCATTGACAAAGAGGAGGCGAGACCAGCGGGAATCACTACCGACCCTCGCCTCAACGCCTATCACCTCATCCGTGACTACTTCCGAGGCCTTCCTCATAAGTTCGTTCCTATTTTTGTGAACGAAAACCACAGCATTTCCCGTGGGGTCCTCAAGCTCTATGATTAGATCTCTCTTCCTTGTCTCCCTCTTGTCCATCACCATACCTATAATTCTCACCGTCTGACCCTCGTACTCTCTTACACTACCTATCGGGATCGCTCCTCTCATATCCAATCTCTCCTTCAGTATCCTGCTCAGGCGCTCATACCTGTCGTTGAATAATCTGATGAAATCCTCTATCCTTCCCTGACTGTTGCTATGTCCGGTGACATCGATCAAAACCTCAACCTCCGGCTCGATATCCGCTGCTGGAGGCTCAAACTTCCCGCAAGCTATTTTGGTCTTGATCTTTTCTGGATGGGTCTCAGCTTGTGAAAAGACGGGGGGCTCCGCCTCTACTGAAGTTTTAGATCCTCCCCTTAGGATCCTCCTAACCAGCTCCTCTGTAACTATCACCGGCTTTTCTGGCATCGATCTGAACCTTTCGAGAACCATCTCAGCCGCGGATCTAAGGTCCCCAGTTTCCCGCAACGAGTTGAGGGCTCCGGGCGTCACATGCATGTCCGCATCGATGAATTTTTTAATTATCTCTACATCTTCAGCCATTACCAGTCCTCACACAAGTTTGAGTTGCCTCGGGATGGACGCAGGATCCGGATCTCCTATCTCCATATCATCCAGTATCGCCGCCTTGACCTGAATTGGCTGGACGTTAAGCTCTATTTCCTTGGTCCTCCCGTAACGCCCCTTGTTGGTTATCCTAGCATTCACTATCCCCAACATATCCAGCTCAGAAATCAGGTCGCTAACGCGGCGCTTGGTCAAGATGTCCTGTCCATTTCTGCGGCAGAGGGCGCAGTAGACGTTGTATACATCTCCGGTGACTATCCTGGGTACCCTGTGCTCGTTCAAGAGGACTATGCTGTAAAGGACTAACTTAGACTGAGTCGGGAGGGTGTGGATCACCTCCAGCATCTTGTCCCTTTCTATCTTCTCGAAAGCCCTTGAGACGTGAGTCGTCGTGACTTTTTCCGCCCCCTCTATCTCTGCGAGCTCCCCGGCCGTGCGCAATAGATCTAGTGCGCGCCTCGCATCCCCATGTTCCCTCGCGGCATGGGCGGCGCAGAGTGGTATTACCCCGGGATCAAGGACTCCTTCTTCGAAACTCATTTCTGCCCTCTTTCTCAATATGTCGCCGAGCTGGAGAGCATTGTAAGGTGGAAAGACCAATTCTTCCTCGCTGAGGCTACTCCTAACGCGAGGATCTAGATAGTCCATGAAATTCAGATTATTCGAAATTCCAACTATGCTCACCTTGGAGTTCGTTAGGTCGGAGTTCATACGAGTAAGCGTATATAATACCTCGTCGCCGCTCCTCATAACCAACCTGTCTATCTCATCGAGCACTATGATCAGCACCTGCTCCACGGCATCCACCGCCTCAAAGAAGTATCGATACACTTGATCCGTTGGCCACCCGGTCATCGGGACCTGCTCGGGCAGGCCCTTTCCATTCCCCCGACCTTCCTCACTCCTTCTCTCGAGGAGGACATTGGCCAGCGTCGCTAAAATGCGGTATTTAGTCCGAATCTCCTCACAATTCAAATATATGACCTCGATTTTCTTCGGGGCTCGCCCCCCGACCTTCTCAAGCTCCTTCATCACATGTTTGACCGTAGCAGTCTTACCAGTCCCGGGCTTGCCATATATGAAAACATTCGAGGGGGTCTCCCCGCGCAAAGGAGCAGCCCAAATACGCGCGAGGTTGTGAATCTGTTCCCTACGGTGGGGAAGCTCTTCTGGCGTGTAGCTCGGCCGGAGATACTCTCTGTTCCGGAATATTCGTTGCCCCCTCAGCAACATATCAAACAGGCTTCCTGAATTTTTCTCCATTTTCACCTGCCTCCTCGGTCCTCTTTCCAAGAAAACGGCCCAACCATTCCCTCCAACTATTCAAAACTAAGGTAAGACGGTTGAGCAAAAACTGCTCTTCCGGTGGCAAACCCTTAACCCTAACCCCAGATACCGCCAAATTCACAATCTTTTGCACGCGTGTCTCCACGAGAGAATCGGTAGCATCTAGCAACTCTTCAAGGTGCTCAATCTCGCCGCTCTCCCGTGCTCTCGTGACCTCCCCGGCAATTGTGAGATAAAAATCCAGCGGCAGCTCCCTCAAAGTAGGAGATTTTTCCTCCGCGAGCACGAGCTTGCGCAATTCCGCCACCGTGGGTTTCCATATCCTTTCCACAAACCCGTGACGCTCGAGAACTTGAGCCTCCCAAGTCCATACGTCGATCTCCTGACCGCTAGCTACCGGTCCCACCTTCCTCCCAACGAGCATTAGCTTGGGCAAATCCTTAACGACACGGACGCGTTGCATTTATCCCACCGCCCTCTTGATTACCCCCTGTCTTGGCTCATAGAGATGCCCTCGTTCTTTCTCTCTCTCGATCATGTTCTCCACAAAACGCTCGCTGATCCCCTCAGATCCCGCTATGCGCTTTACCTCGTCCACGGGAGCTGCTCCCCCGTAATCCTCCTCGAGCTCGCGGATTATCTCCAGCACCTTTTCGAACTTCTCGCGCTGGGATTTGCTCCTCCCGGTCATTATCACGTCTATGTCCACTTGCCCCGTCTCTGGATCTATCCCGGCCTGTTGCAGGGAGAGCTTAACGAGTTTTATCGCGCGATTTGCATCCTCGACTGTCACGGTGTCACTCAGGCGCATTCTGGCATTTGCCTTGGTCAAGCGCACGAGCCCCTCCAGTTGCCTCGCCGTGATCGGGAGAGCTCCGTGCTCCGCAACCCTCCTCCACTGCACGAAGAAGTCCTCGAGCGCCTTCATCGGCTTCTTGCTCTTGAACCTCGGGTTGACATGCTTCCTCGCATAGATTATGATCTTCCGAAGAGTTTCCACGTCGAACGGCGGCTTGACCACCTGTTCGGGTTTTCTGTGCAACTCCAGCATATGGTGCGCTATCTTCCGATCTTTCTCTTCCCTCGGCTCATCGCGCATGATGAATATCAAATCGAACCTCGACAGGATGACTGGCGGGATGTCTATCTGCTCAGTAAGCCTCCTGTACTCGTCGAATCTGCCTAGATGGGGGTTTGCCGCCGCCAAAATCGCCGTCCTAGTGTTAAGAGTTGCAACTATCCCGGCCTTGGCCACGCTAACTGTCTGTTGCTCCATCGATTCCAGAATTGCCCCCGAATCCTCTGGGCTTATTTTGTCGAACTCGTCTATACAGGCCAACCCCCCGTCGGCTATTGCAAGGGCGCCAGCTTCGAGGGTCCATCCTCCCCCGAGATCATCCCTTACCGCGCTAGCTGTAAGTCCCGGTCCCGTGGCCTTCTTCCCAGAGGTATAGAGTCCCCTAGGGGCCACTTGGGCAACCCACTTCAGGATCTGACTCTTGGCCGTGTTGTGCGAAACAACCCCGTTGGCAATAAAACGATGACTTTTAGGAACCTCGATATCATAAACATCGGCTCGACCTGCGAAACGGACGCTGACAACGCGCTCGCTGAGTTGTTCCCCCCTACACCTATTGAGTTTCCGACAATTCGCGACAATCTTGGCTAACTTCTCTCTTTTTTTCTTGGATCGAAAACCGATATTCTTTGAGAATCCCAGGATAGATCTCGCTCGTTGGATTACGAGATAGTTGCCAACGATTCGAGAGTGGATCCCAAAGCGGAGGAGGAGCATCTGAACGTCGCGCAGGAGTTCGATGTCTTCCGCCCTGAGCCGAATCGCCCCTCTGCCCCTTCCTTTTGAGAGAACGCCGCCATTGGCCTCAAAAAGCCAAGCCAAAAATTCGGCGACTACTTCGTTCCCCGATTTCATTATGAGAGCAGGAACTCGCCTTTCCCTGAGAAACTGCAGATTGGTAGCAACATATGCATTATGAACTTCAGCTTCAAGAGGAGAACTCTTCTTCCCAGTCCTTCGAATTTCGAGGAATAAGCCGAACTTCCTCTCGAAAATAGACGAAAGAAGCGGAAGGAGATCCTCCTCCCCACAGGCAATATTGAAACCTATGTAGTCCCCCCGAACCCATCCCTTCCCAAGCACGTATCCAAGAACCGCCGCAACCTCCGCATCCACTTGCGCCGGAAGCTTGCATTTGGCGCGAGTGTCACATCCTGCATTTGGTATGCGCCAGCCGGTTTTTACCGGTTTAGTGATGCTGCATGGGATCCATGAAACAGTCGCCACCCGATCGCCCGGCTGAATCTCATCCATCCGCTTCCACCTTTGAACTTGCGGGGACTGTTTTTCTATCACGAGAAGGGGGTGGTTGAAAGTTCCCTTAACGGATTTCCCAGTTTCCGTCACGATTTCCAAAATGGGCTGATCACGATAGATATGAAATCGTGTCGCTATGTCTCTTTGGCTTCCTTGGCCAGTCAGAACTTGTTGCCTCAAAGGCTGGAGATGCTCCGATCCTAAGTCCCCTATCTTCACGATCTCCCCGTTCCCCAAAACAATACGCTCATCGGCGACCAAACAGCCTGGGTCTCCACTAAGAAGGATGTGAGTATCACCTCGAATACGTGTACCGTCTGGAAGTTCAACTGCGGGGCAACCGAAAAGTTGTAATGCGATCGCTTCCTTTATGGGCTCGTAGCCGTAAATGCTCGGAGCGATGGAGGAAATGATCTTATTCCGAATCCATTTGTCCTTCGCTAGCTCTTTGATTCTCTCTTCGTCCTCGGGCTTCAGCTCTTCCTCCTCGACTCCCTTGCGGAGGACATCGATGTAGTTGACAAAAAGGACTTTCCTGAACGTGGTCTTGCGTTGTTTACCTCCAGCTCTTTCCTGAAAGACCCGAAGGATCCCAGATATTACCACTCTGTTCCCTGGCACCGCTCTGTCAACGAAATCATCCCTCACTATGCAGTCTAAGAAGCGCGGCATCTGCCCTCCCCTCAGCTCCTCCGGACGCTCTTGGACGCGAAGGCTCTGCCAATCGCGAAATTCCGATCTCTCGACGACCAGTTTGAAGGGCCCCCTCCTCCCGCAATTTGGATTCTCGCATGCAAGGGGTTCCCTGAAGCTTTCTTCCGTCTGCGGGACCGCGGTCTCCTCGCCGCACCGGAGACACTTGAAAACCGCCTCCCTCACTTCCGGTTTAACATCGCTTGCTCGCGTCAAAACTCCTTCCACTTGAATGAACTTCCCAACCTGCTCCGCCCGAACCTCACGTATTTTCGTCGTTTCACCGAGATTTGCCACCCTGAAATGGAAGCCGGGGATCTTCGTTATGCCGTAGAGGATCTCATCCGCTGTCTGAAGGAAATCTTCCGGATTGTCACATAAGTACCTAGATAGCTCCATGTCATGTTCTAACAGGTCATCAAAATTGACTACTAAGGATTTTTTCCCCTCGGCCGCTAGTCTGCGTAGCTCCTTTGAAATTTTCCTATTATGCAGAAATTCCTCTAATTTCTCCTTTATTTTTTCCTCCAATTGTCCGCCCCCCCAAACAAAAGCAAAAGAAAGAGAAACAGGCTTTCCTTTTTACCCCTTTTTGTGCACATTTTGAAGCCATTAGTTAATAATCGAGGGAAAGAGTGAAGATGTCTTTTGCCCCACTCGTGCACGTTATGCATATTTTTTCTCGCAGCTCCAGCACTGAAGAACCCCAAATACGGAGGCCCCCTTTTCCTTTCTAGCTTTCAAAGACCTCTAAAATTCAAATAGAGCTAAATTTTTCCCAGAGAGAGATGACCGAAAGTAATCTCAACGTATTTCTTAGAATTTGGGTGCTTTTTCCTCGTAGCAAAAACGCGCGAAAATCTCCCCAATCCGGGAAAATATCCCCGGCTTCCACTGCTTTCGTCTGTTTCCTCTGGAAAAATGGATAATCACAAACAGGCGGGGTGCTACTCTACAGAGTCAAGAAATTTTAAATTTTGAGGACTGAAACCCTCCAGCAAGCTGTACTGGTTTCTTTTAGCATCCCCCTTGAAACACGCGGAGTTGCAGTCACTAGTTGGTTCGATGCTAGGAATTAGACGGCGGGTTAGGGGATCTCTATGTACTCATATGCCTCCGTCTCGGATTCGAAGGCGTAGTGCACCTTCTGATAATCCTTGGCGAATTCCCTGACCTCGACCGCCACCTTCTCCGGTTCCTCTTGATCGATGACAACCCGCTTTATGAACTCTGCGATCTCCGCCATCTCCCTCTCCTTCATCCCCAGCCTAGTCACCTCAGAGGTCCCTATCCTCAAACCACCAGGATGCTTATAGTGCCTCCCCTCTCGGGGGTCCCATGGGAGGAGATTTCGGTTGAGGATTATGTTTGCCCTTTCCAAACGCTTCTCCAGCTCTTGTCCGTCCCCGTACTCGGTAATGTCTATCACTATGGTGTGGGAAGCCGTAAAGTTCTGCTCCGGGCAAAGGACCTTGAACCCCCTATCGTAGAGCTCCTTCCCTAGAGCTCTCGCATTTTTCACTATCTGAGCTGTATATTCCCTGCCGAACTTCAGCATCTCAGCCAGAGCTATCGCCAAAGCTGCAACTGCATGGAGGTGATGGTTGCTCACCATGCTTGGGAACACCGCTCTATCTATCCTATCGGCCAACTCCTTGGTGCAGAGAATCATCCCGTGTTGTGGGCCGGGGAGGGTCTTGTGCGTGCTAGCAGTGACAACCTCTGCGCCTTCCCTCAAGGGATCTTGGAACTGCCCGCCAGCGATGAGCCCAATAACGTGAGCAGAATCGTACGCCACGCGCGCGCCGTGTTCCTTCGCCACCTCGCTGAGTTCCTTGACCGGATGCGGGAACAGAAAGACGCTCCCGCCGAAGGTCACCAAGTCGGGCTTAACCTCAGCGATTTTCTCAGCGGTGGCATTTACGTCGATATTCATCCGCTCCTCATCAAAGGGGAAATACTCGACCTCCAGCCCGTGGACGGCTCCAGCGGCTCCACCCAGCTTTTTCTTACCCATAGTTATGTGTCCCCCACAAGCCACTGAGAGACACATCATGGTGTCCCCCGGATCCGTCAACGCCGTGTACATAGCGAGATTTGCTACTGCCCCGGAGATCGGTTGCACATTCACGTGCTCGGCCTTGAACAATTGCTTGGCTAAATCCATCGCGAGGAACTCGACCTCGTCTATGTACTTGCATCCCGCATAAACCCGCTCGCCCGGCTTCCCCTCAGCGTAGCGGTGTTGAAAGTCACTTATCAAGGCCTCCCGCACCGCTGGGCTCGTAACGTTCTCGCTCGCGATGAGGTTGACCGTCCCCTTCATCCACTCGTGGTGCTCCTTCAGCAGCCCGCGTGTCCTTTCAAACGCCTCCCTCGGATCCATTCGATCACTCCAGTAGTCTCACCACCTCTTCGAACTCCGCAGGTGCCTCAACCGGCCTCTCCGAGACCTCCATTATCTCCTGCGGATCCTTGAGGATGTGACCAGTTATTACGCATACGATGCTCTCGTCCTCGCTTATAGCATTAACCCTCAGTAACTTCCTGAGGCCCGCGATGGTGGTTGCGCTGGCCGGTTCGGCGCCTATCCCCTCTAGCCTCGCTAGATCCTTCTGGGCCCGAACTATCTCCTCGTCCGTCACTGCCTCCGCCGTGCCATTGGACTCTCTTATAGCCCTGAGGGCCTTCGGGCCGTTGAGGGGATTTCCTATGCGGATCGCCGTCGCCAAGGTTTCGGGGTTCTCGACTGGCCTGAACTCCTTCAGTCCCAGCTTGATGGCTTCAACTATCGGCATCGCTCCCGTTGCTTGGATCCCCGTCATCTTCGGGATGTCCTCGATCAAGCCGACCTCTCGGAATTCCCAGAAACCCTTGTAGATGGCCCATATGTTGGCGCAGTTCCCCATTGGCACTATCACCCTGTCCGGTGCTCTGAAGCCTAGCTGATCAGCTATCTCGAAGCCTATAGATTTCTGGCCTTGGAGCCTGAAGGGGTTCAGGGAGTTGAGGAGGTATATGTCGTCCTTTTCCTCGCAGAGTCTGCGGACGATCGCCAGCGCCTGGTCGAAGTTCCCTCTAATCCCTATGACTCGTGCGCCGTGCATCACCGTCTGGGCGAGCTTTCCGAGAGCGACCTTCCCGGCTGGCAGGATCACCACGCACTTCAGGCCCGCCTTTGCCGCATAGGCGGAGAGGGAAGCCGCGGTATTCCCCGTGGAAGCGCAGGCCACGACTTTCGCCCCGAACTCTAGGGCCTTGGTCACGCCGACCGTCATCCCGCGGTCCTTGAACGAGCCAGTCGGATTCGCCCCCTCGTATTTAACGTATAGTTCACGGACCCCGAGTTCCTCCTCCAGCCGCTCGCATCGGTAGAGCGGTGTCCCGCCCTCCCCCAAGGAGACTATCTTAGAATCATCGAGGATCGGCATAAAGGGGCGGTACTTCCATACAGAGAGAGGGGCCGTCTCCAAGAACTTGGTGTCGAGCCCCTCCTTTACTTTTTCTAAGTCGAACTCCACTTCAAGGAGCCCTCCACACTTCGGGCAGGTATAGAGCTTCTTCTCGAGCGGAAAGATGCTCCCACACTCTATGCACTCATACCTCATGTTTCTGCCTCGCTACGTGTCGGTCGCCGATACCTAGTGAGCCTCGCCTATTATACTTTGGTCTTTGGAGTCTGTTGCTTGTGGACGAATTCCGCATCTTTCGTAATAATCACCGCAGACGGTGGGCTATCGGGCACCGACAGACCGGTGGATGCTGATCATATCTCCGATTAGGGCGCTCGCCGTCTCCCGCGGCCCCGCCCCGAACCCCGTAATCGAGATCTCGCGCGCCAAATCCATCTCTAGGGTTACCGCGTTGAGGGTCCCCCCGACCGCCAGCGGGTGTCCTAGGGGAACCAGCTTCGGGGCGACTTCCAGCAGATCGGGCTTGGCTACCCCCACCAGCTTCACCGTGTATCCCGTCTCCCTAGCCAACTTGGTGACCTCCGGGGTAACATTCCTGATGCCAGTAACCTTAACGTCCGCGAGCTTGGCATCCATCCCGAGAATGGCGTTCGCAAGGATCACTACCTTGCACGCCGCATCTATCCCGTCCACATCCAGCGTCGGGTCTTTCTCCGCTATCCCGAGCTCTTGAGCCTCCCTCAGCACTACATCGAACGGGACCCCCTCCTTGCTCATGCGCGTGAGTATATAGTTCGTCGTGCCATTCAGGACCCCTCTTATCGCGCGAATTTCATTCCCCGCTAACAAGTTCTTGGCTAGGTCTATCACGGGGATTGCCCCGCCCACGGATGCTGAGTACCTGAACTCCACCTCACTTTCCTCCGCGAGCCTTTCAAGCTCCGAGAAGGCGACCACCAGCGGGCCTTTGTTCGAGGTGATTACGTGGCGTCCGGCGCGCATCGCCCTCTGAATGTGCGTCAGCCCCGGCTCCCCCGTTTCTATGTTCGTGGGGGTGAGCTCGAACACCACATCCGCCTCTACCTCCTCTATCACCTCTACGGCAGGTTTTTCTCTCTTCCCTCCCGGATAATCCGGCACCTGCCCACCACCTTCGACGATCTGGAGCAGGCGCCTGAGGTTCACCCCTCCATCATCGACCGCCGCGCCGTACTCATCGACGACAGCGACTACCTTTGTCCTGAGACCGTAGGATGAGTGTAGGGCCCTCCCCTTGTCCAGCAGAGCGCGCGCCAATCCCCTGCCGAGATTTCCAAACCCAATCAGCACCAGCCTCATAGAATCCTCACATCTCCTTGATTACCAGAAGCTTCTTCTCGGCTGCTATCTCATCCAGCAACCGAAGGGCCGCCTCGGCTCTCCCCTCATTGTCGGCGAGGATTATTATTCTAGCTGCGGATTCTTCGCCGGCTCCGCCCATCGCGAGGCTGAGATCCGAGATCCTCACGCCCTCGAGCGAGTTCACGCGGTCGATGGTATCCCTGACGTTGGTGTGAACTATGTGCCCAACTAAGAGTACCACTTTTTTGACCATCCCCTCCCTTTCCCCGACTAGGGTTATCCTAGCCCCGGAGTCCCTGAGCTCCTTCAGGATCCTGTCTAGCCGCTCCCTGTCGTCCACGTCGAAAATCACCGTGACGGGGACCCTGCCAAGAGGCGTCTTTCTCTCCCTCTGATGGACGACGTTCTGGATATTTGCACCGAACTTGGATATCGGCTCGAGAGCCTTCACGAGCTGGCCCGGAACGTCCTCGAGCTCCATCTCGATGCGTACCCTCATCCTACTCCTCCTTCAACACTACTTCGACACCTCTTCCCGGAGAAGTAATAAATGTCTTGCACCCTACCCCCGCCTCCTCAAATGCTTCGCGCATGGCCTTGGCGACTTCCTCATGCGGCTCCTCGGGCTCGAGCACGGCGAAGACGGCTGGTCCAGCACCGGCCATCGCCGCTCCGAGCGCCCCAGCCTCCAAAGCCGCCCGCTTCACCTCGGCGAACCCGGGAATAAGGTGGGAGCGAGCTGGCTCAGCGATGCTGTCGATCATCTGCTCGCCGAAGAGTTTGAGATCCCCCTTGCTCACGGCGGCGGCCATCGCGCTGGCTCTCCCTGCATTAGCAACGGCGTCCCTTAGCTTCACCCTCTCGGGAAGGACCTGGCGCCCTTTCCTCGTAGGTAGCTCGATGTCGGGTTGAGCGACCACTATTTTCATCTCGGGCGGACTCAACTTGACGAACTTGGGAGGATCGCCAGCTATTACCACGAACCCGCCGAGTATCGCCGGGGATACGTTGTCGTAGTGCTTCGCCCCCGCGACCTCGCCCTCCGCGAAAGCTGCCGCCTCTATGAGTTGTTCCTTCGTCAGTTCTCCTCCCAAGAGTTCATTGGCAGCTACAGCTCCGGCGGCGGCGCTCGCTCCGCTACTCCCTAGACCCCCGTTGGGCTTAACCCCCTTCCTTATGCTAAACTCGGCGCTCAAGGTTGCATCGAGCATCTCCGCCACCCTCATAGCGGCTACCGTTGCCGAGTTCCTCGCCGGGTCCCTCGGTATCTTCTCAGAGCCTACCCCGCTGATGTCGGATATCCTCACCCCCTCGGCTGCCGAGCTAACCTCGACGACGTCCGCTGGCTCGGCTATCGCCAACCCAAAGATGTCAAAACCTGGACCGAGATTTGCTATCGTCGCCGGAGCGGATACGACAACCCTAGATGTCATCTCTCCACCTCAGAGATGGAGGCGCCGGGGAATTGTGACCACGAGCATTTTTCCCTTGATTTCCACCTTTCTTTCCTCAAAACTCACATCTGGCGGCACCTCAAAAGCGGCAAAGTAGGCATCGCCATCCGGCTTTCTAGCTATCACTTCCAGAGTACCCCCCAGCCTCCTTATCTCCACGTCCTCCTTCCTCACACCCGGGGTCTGCAAGGTCAAAACTACCTCCCGAGGTCTCTCGACCTTCGCGGCATTCGTCTCAAGGGTACGCCTTATCGGTTTTGCTTTGGGAGGTTCTTGCTTGGCTCGAGGCTCCATAAGTGGTCCAGTAGATTTAGCTCGGCTGGGAACCTCCCCGAACCTCTTAACCCTTATCTCGGGCCTCCCCGTTCCGCGGTCCCTTATCTCCACACGGAGGCCTCGGATCCTCGGGCGTTCCTCTTTAAGGTTGCCAAAAATATCGCCGATATCCTCTCCGAGCACCCACTCGAGATCCTTCACATCCCGTATGAGCTTTTTAAAGAACTTGTCGAACTCGTCGAAGGGATCCTCGGGCATCTTTCCACTGAGATAATTCCTCTCTTCCTACTTCTTATTATTTTGGATTACCATGGGGCCAGCAACTCCTAGAGAACCCCAAGCTTGGGTGGAACTCATCGGTGGGGGGCCTCAGTTCCGCCCAAGCTCGAGGAGGAGGCAGGTGCCAATCCCCAAGGCTGAAGACTTACTTTGGTTTTTTAGTCCCTTTCCCAGAGAGATAGCCGAAAGTAACATTATCCCCAACGTTTGACGGTTGGAGGCGGCTCCTGAGGCGCCCCAGTCTGGCCTCCAGATCCCTAGAGAAAACCCTTCCATCGGACCAGTCCATCCTCATCAGCTCGTCGGCCGCCTGAAGGACTCTGCGAATCCTACGTTGGACTTCAGAATCCACAGCGCCCGGTGGGAAACTTTCGAGTATCCTCATCTCCTCCTCCAGATATATACCAGGACGAACGCTCGCTCTCTGAAGCGTCTCCCTCATCGCTTTGAGTCTCTCGTTGGCGGGTAAAATTGCGTCGAAGACATGGAGCTCCATGGGCTTCCACCTCGGATCGTCGAAGAAGGAATCCAGCCTGCCGGCAGCGGGGAGGGGAACGGCTATCACGCTCTTCCCCAGTCGAAGGTGAGGAATCGAAGTTAGGACTCCCGCATACTCATGGGTATAGGTTCGGGGCCCATCATCCGCCGTGCGAGTCGTGCGTGCGGTGAAACCGAAGAGTTTGCGGTAAAACGTCGTGCGCTTCCCCCCGCGAAACTTGATATCAAAGCTATAGACGCGGGCTAGAGTTTGGTTCCTCATCGTTTTTGTTACACGTGTAACAAAACTTAACTTTGTCGGCGAGCCTTTGGGGCGGAGGTTACCTCTTTCTCTCTTATATCGTGTCAAAGCCCGGACCCCTTCATTTCCACTGGAACATTATTCATTATTTTACATCCTTTTTTGTTACATATGTAACAAACAAAACACTAAAAGAGACCGTTGTGAGCTATTATTCTACCAAGAACCCTCCTTTTTCTGATTAAGACAAAAGTTAATTCTATTTTGGAAGATAAAAGCTAATTTTCAAGTTTTAGTCCCCCCCACAGTGAAAAGAATTCTTATGGATCAAAAGTTCTCCAGTCGAAACAAGGGGGTGTCCCCTAATGCGTTACTTCCTGCTCCCTGACGAACTCGTAAAGTCTTTGGGCTCTCTTATCACGTTCAAAATGCCTCCTGATTGGCGCACAGAGTCGATTGATGTAGTCCGCAACCCCCCTCTTGAGGTCTAGGGGATGGAGTTCCCCTTTCACATACGCTCGCTCTAGCTCCGAAAAACCGCGATAGACAACATCTCCCCCGTATTTCCTTTCCCTACATATCTCCATGGAGTCGAAGGCTCCGAAGATCACGTGTTTCGCGTAATCGGTGATTGGATTGTCTTGGACGCTCCTCTCCGGGCAGTATGCCCTCTCGATTTTCCTCCTTATCTCCTCCTCCGAGTCGTGGACGTAGATGCAGGTCTCCGGCTCGCTCTTGCTCATCTTCTTATCCCTCGGTCCTCGAAGGCTCATGAGCATGTGGTGATGGACGGCTACTGGCTTCTTCCTCCCGAGCCTTGGGGCGATCTCCCTGGCCAGCATATTTGCCCTTCGCTGGTCCATCCCCAACTGGCAGATGTCGACGTCTAACTGGAAGATATCGGCCACCTGCATGCTGGGGTAAAACGCCCACGCCGTAGGACTCTCCATGGTCCCCTCCCTACCGGCGATTGACATGGCTCGCACAGTTCGCCTGAGGGTGTGATTTTTGGCGATGGAAATGACGGTCTTCCAGTACTCTCTGTCCATCTGCTCGGAGGCCCACAGCACCTCCACCTTGTCCATGGGGACCCCGGCGGCCTTCCAGACCTCGATGAAGTACTCGCCGACTTTCCTTATCTTCTCGAGGTCACCTCCCATCTTGTCGTTTATCCAAGCGTACCAGTCGGCGAGCAGGAGCTTGAACCTCACTCCAGCATCTATCATTTTCTTGAGATTGATCGCCCGGTAAACCCCGAAGGGGAGGTGCGCCATCCCCGAGGGCTCGAAGCCGTCGTAGGCCACGGGATGCTCCTTTGTCTCTAAGAGTTCCCTCAGCTCCTCCTCCGTGACTATCTCCTCCCCCACCTGTTTGATCAGCTCCAGCCTCCCTTCTACGTCCATCTCAATCAAATTCGTATAGTGGGTTGGGAAATTAATAAACACCGATAATACGGACTGGGTGGAAGATCTGAACAAGTAGTTGTTATATATATAACAAGTCCTCGGGGGGGCCAAATCCCTCCACTTGTTGAGCAAGATTCCCAATCGTTGTTAATATATTAACAAATGGCTACCATCTCGGCACCTCTAGTTTAAATATAACAAAGATTGACGGTTAAAGCGATTATTTTCCCGATTGGTGAAAAACTTACAAATAAATGAAACCCAAAAGTGAAACTACTGTATGAAAACCGAAAGGATTCTAAGGACGTTGCGGGAGAGCAGGGCCGAGTACAAAGCCCTCGGACTGAGCTATCAGCGGGACGGCGTCGGGCTAAGGGAACGCGTGGAGAAGGAGTTTACAACTTAGCCCGAGCTCTCTCCGAGCACCATCCGGAAACTCGACCGGCTTGCCCGGTGTTGCCACAGAGCGGAATACCTTATAAGCCCTTTCTTCCATTTTTCTGCAGGCAGGAGGCGAAGGTTTGCGGGTGAGACCTCGTTCCATAGCGATCACCTCCGGGAAGGGGGGAACGGGAAAGACGACCCTCACTGCGAACTTAGGGGTGGCTCTCGGGGCCTTGGGCAGGGACGTGACGATACTCGACGCCGACATCGGGATGGCGAACCTCGCGCTCGTTGTGGGGATGCAAAAGGTCGAGCTTTCCCTCTCCGACGCGCTTATGGGAAAGGCCGAGGTCCCGGACGTCGTGCACGAGAACTACGGGATAAAGGTAGTTCCGATGGGGATCCGATTCGAGGATGCTCATGAGGCGCTCTCCAACGTGAAGCGCGAGCGGGTCGAGGAGGTGGTAGAGGAACTCCTGAGGCAGACGGAGTTCCTGCTGGTGGACGCGGCGGCCGGGGTTCAGGACTCCACGATAATCTCGATCGCGTCGACGAGGGAGATGCTCCCCGTC
>JAGGTB010000023.1 GCA_021163965.1 Hadesarchaea archaeon
CACAGGCCCCGCCCTCTCCGCCTCACTCGTAGCCATAACGATAGGAATTTCACGCGCGGTGCCAAAGCGCCGAAGCGCAAACGTGATCGGCGCCCTAAGACCAGAAAAGATCGAAAAACGATTGACGATAGCTGCACACTACGACTCATCCTACCGTACGAGGGGGCGGCTCCTGACCCTTTGGGTGAGACTCACGCGAGTTCCACTGATGACCATCCTAGTCATCCTCGTAGCACTGAGGGCCGCGGGAGTTCTCTCGGAGTGGCCCGCGTGGCCGGTGGCGTGGGGCGCCCTAGCCTCCGTCTTTCTCCCCACCTGCATCGCCATGTTCATGGCGCTCGAAAGGCGGGTGACGCCGGGTGCGAACGACAACGCATCTGGGGTCGCCGTTATGCTCGAGGTGGCGCGCGCGGTGACCGAGTCCCCCCCGAAGGGGGTGGAGCTGACCTTCGTGGGGCTTGGGGCCGAAGAACAAGGACTCTTCGGATCCAAGGAGTTTGGGCGGAGGATCCGGCCGAAGAAAACCGCGGTGCTCAACCTAGACACCGTGGGGACGGGCTCACTCTTCCACTACATCAGAGGAAACGGAATCATCCGCAAGCTGAAAACCGCGGAAGAGCTGAACGAGGAACTCCGGAGGGCTGGAAAGAACGTCGGGTTGAGGGTAGAACCTATGTGGGCCCCCCTCGCCGGACACGACCACATCCCCCTCATCCGCGCAGGGTTCCCGGCCACTACCCTTACGGCGGCAGATCTTCAAAGCCACAGACTCGACCGATTCATCAGGAGGGTCTTCAGGATACCGGACGCCGGGACGAGACAGTATCGCCACCTCCACACCCTGGAAGACACCCCGGAGCAGGTTGAACTCGCGAACATTGAGGGGGCCGGGAAAATCGCTCTCGAATTCATCAAAGTTCACGCGAAAGAAACCGAAGGAGGTGAGAAAAGTGAAGATCGGACTGATGTCGGACACGCACGACAGACTAGATGCAGTTGAGAGGGCCGTGAAGTTCTTCAACGACGCCGGAGTCGAACACGTCCTGCATGCCGGGGACCTCATCTCGCCGTTCGTCGCATCCAAGTTCGCAGAGCTCGAGGCGAAACTTTACTACGTCTGGGGAAACAACGACGGCGACCGCGAGCACGTGAGGGAGAAGTTCGGCGAAATCGGGGTCAAGCCGCTGGGGAGGTTTGCTTCCATCGAGCTCGGAGGTCGGAAGATAGCGTTGCTCCACGGCGAGGACGAGGACGTGGTCAGGGCAGTGGGGAAATCTGGACTCTACGACGTGGTGGTGCGCGGACACACCCACCAAGCCAGCATTCAGGAGAATCCCGTGATCGTCAACCCGGGGGAGGTCTGTGGCTACCTTAGCGGGCGCAGAACCGTCGCCCTACTCGACCTAAAGACGCTGAAGGCGGAGATAGTCGAACTCGAGGGCTGAAAAAATCATTTAGAGTAGTGTCCCTTAATTCGCCTGGGTGTGTTCAATTGACCAGCCTCCTCCTAGCGGCGATACTTACCGCGGGATTCTACGTGGGATGGAACATCGGCTCGAACGACGCTGCAAATGCTATAGGTACGACGATCGGCGGGGGGGTCCTGAGCTACCGTCGAGCCGTCGCCATGCTGGTCCTCTTCGCCGTGCTCGGTGCCGTCCTGCAGGGGGGCAAGGTCATGAGCACCGTCGGCGAGGACATCGTGACGGCACCAGGAGGAGAACACAACCCATTTTCAGAACTCCCGGCGATAGCGGTGGCGACCCTGATAGCAGCGGGGCTTTGGGTTACGGTGGCCTCTAGTCTCGGGTTTCCCGTCTCGACTTCCCAGTCCATGGTAGGAGCGGTCATGGGGGCTGGCCTCCTGATCTCCGCCTTGGGCCCCATCGACGCCGATGTCCACTTCGATAAGCTCCTGCACATCGGGCTGAGCTGGGTCATCGCGCCGGTGGGGGCCGCCATCGCCGCCTTTACTTTATACAGGCTCTTCTCCCCTGCATTAAGGAGGGTGAGGAACATAACGACCCTCCATCGCATCTTCAGCGCCTTAGTCACCGCTGCCAGTGCCTCCTCCGCCTACACCATGGGTACGAACGATGTCGGGGCCTCCACGGGGATCCTGCATGCCCTCTCGAACGGCGCGCTCGGATGGGAAACGCAGATGATCGGGCTGTTCGGAGGGGTAGCACTGGCCACCGGGGCCCTAACGTACAGCTGGAAGGTAGTCCGGACTGTAGGTATGGGAATAACACGGCTCGATGTGTTCACCGCGTGCACCGCCCAGATCGGCGCGGCGATCACCGTATGGAGCTTTAACCAGTTTGGGATCCCCGTCTCGACCTCGCAGGCCATAGTAGGGGGAATAGCCGGAGCCGGCCTCGTCAAAGGAATTTCAGCGGTGAGCGGAAGGAGGCTCTCGAGGATAGGGATCACTTGGATCCTCACCCCGGCCGTGGCGGCCTGTCTGTCGTTCTCCCTGGGATTCCTAGTGACGGAGGTACTGTAGATGAGACCGTGGCAGGTGATCTACATCATCGGAACCATCGCCGGGTTGCTCGTGGGGGCGAGCACCTCCCCATACACAGGGGTCGCGTTCATCTGGGCCTTCATTATTGGTGCGGAGGCGTTGCACTATTGGCTCAAGGAGAGAAGAGCCGGGAGGAGACTTGAGGCCGAACCTAAGCCTTGAGGGAGTAGACTATGGAGGAGAGGATGTCTCCCACGTCTTGGGCCATATTGGAGATCTCCCCTATCGCTTTAATCGCATCCTTTATCTGCATCACCGTGACGGGGGGGAGCAGCTCCTCGTAGCGGTAAAGTTCCTGCAAAAGTTCTTCCTCCATAGCGTCCGATTCCCGTTCGAGCTCGTCCACTTTGAACGCTCTCCTCGCGGCGGAGTCCATGTCCTCAAGCAGGAGCACGATGGCTCGCTCGAGGGCTTTGGTCGTCTTCGTGGCCTTCCCGGCGAGCTCCACGAGGCCGAGCCTGATCGCCCCCGCGCGCCTATCCTTCTTCTCAGCCCTTGTGAGATCCTCGAACACCTTCGGCCTGAGCTTGATCTCCCGAACCGCTTCCTCCGCTCTGTCGGCCACGTCATCTAGGCGCTCGCTCAGCTTGGCCAGCTCCCCTCTGAAACTTGGGAGGAACGCGCCGACGCCGAGCTGATTCTCAAACTCCGCGCGTATTCTGTCCGCCTTCGTCTCGAGCCGGTAAACCTCGGAGGCTATCCTCTCTCCCTCCTCGAGCTTCCCGTCAAAATAAGCCACCATTGCCTCCTCGAACCTTTCCACAGCTCGAACAACCATGGCCGTGTGCTCCTTAAGCATCTCAAATGCCGTCCTTTCCCTCCTACCGACTACTGGCAGAAGGCTAATCTCTAAGACAAGCAAAGACTTCACCGGTTATCGTGTGTTAACTTGGAGGACTTAGCCTTAAGAGTTTTTGAAGTCTACGATCCTCTGGCGCCAGATCCACTATCTCCTCCACCCTTTCGGTCCCCTCCAGAGCGTCCATCAGTCGCCTCATCTCGACCAAGCTCAATTGGCCCGGAGCAGTCGCCTTTCCAACCTCCGCGTACATGAGGGGAGATCCGAGAAGTGGCGCCAGTATTCTCGTGAACTTTCCGGCCTCCCCCATCGCGAAGGCAATCACGGGGACTCCCAGCGCGTCGCGGGCACGAACGAGGAAGTTCAGCATCTCTATAGCCTCCTCCGGCCTCTTAGCGAAACACGCGAGCTTTGCAATATCACACCCAACCCTCTCCATCCGCTTAGCTCTCTCGAACAGATCGCCCCTCGCGGGGACGCCATCGAAATTGTGGTAGGACAAAAGCACGCTCGTCTCTCCTTCCCTTGCAGCGCGCAATACCTCCTCGAGCTCCTGTCTTGGCGTTGAAAGTTCGATATCCACGCATGCTGCTCCGAGCTCTATCGCTTCCACTAAGGGCCCGATGCGCTCCCGCTCGCCGCCCTTGAAGTGCCCGCCCTCGCGCTCGGCCCTGTTTGTCACTATCATCGGCACGTCATCGCGAAGCAGACCCTGCCAACCCTCCAGCTCGCGCAATCCGTCCAGCCGCAACTCTATCACATCCGCCCCCTGCTCGATCGCCGAGTTCACGCGAGCCTCCATGACATCAATGCCCTCGGCCATGACGGCGGCGCAGATGGCAGGGGGCCTAACGCGATGCTTTCCCAACTTTACCGTGGTTTCCACCCTCACACCCACGACTACCTTTCGATCAGCGTCTCGTCCACCTTGATGCCGAAGTGCCTTCCCCCGCGTTCCACGTGCACCAGCACTTCATCCCCGGGCTTCAACTCCGTGACGGAAATTGGCTTTCCGCTTTTGTCGACGAGATTTATCGTCTCCGCGTTCTGCACAAGCGTCCTGAATTTCTCCCCCTCGAATTCCGCCTCCACGAGGAGGAGAGGACGGCGTTCGATCTTGACGCGCCCGACAACGCTCGTTCGGGTGTTGCCTTCAGCATCGACTATGGATACCTCGTCCCCCGCTTGGAGTTCGGAGAGATATCGAGTTTTTCCACCGGGTACTAGAATATACGCGTGAACTGCGCCGGCGTTGACCCTAAAAGGTCTGGGTTCAACGTACTCGCTCTTCAATGTCTCTGAGTGCACCAAGAAAAGAGCGTTGGCTTGGCTCCCAACGAGCATGCCCTCCCCAACCCTCATGAGAGATGTCGTGTCCACACAGGCACGGTCGCCCATCCCCACCGGCTTGGTCATGGTCACTTTCGCTACCACGAGCTCCGTCTTCCCTACGCCGAGCTCTTGGATCACCCGGCAGACCCTGCGCACCTCCTCCGCTCCCTTCTCCCGAGGATCTAAGAAGACACCGTCGGCCCCGACCTCGAGGGTTTCAACTGCAGTTCTGGCCTCATCGGCCGTCTTCACTCCGGCCAGTATCTGGGCCCTCGAGCCTTGGAGCTCGGCGATCAAATTCTCGAGTGGGATGACCTTCCAATCCCGCGCGATGACCACCAAGAAATCAGCTACCTCCCCAGCCCTAACGGCGGCGCGCTCGAGTTCCTTCCCTGTGACCTCAACCAGTATCGCGACTTTGCGCCTTTTTTCACGTGCGCTATCGGCTAAGGAAATTGCCTCCTCGACCTCCCCGACAGACCCCGCACTAAACAGTGCTATGCTGGACCCTTCGCTACCCCCTTCTGTGACTGCCTCCGTGACTCCAAGCTTGCGAGCCTTCGCTACCTCATCCGGTCGAACGACAACGGCATCGGCTCCGGCCTCAATAGCCGATGTTATGAAGGACTTCCTAGCCTCCCATGGCTCATCCCAGTCGGCCCTGACCCAGACGCTCTTCGCCAAATTCACTCACCGCTCGAGTTCCTTGGCGGCCTCCTCGGGCGTGCCTCCCTTGTGCACTATCTTGACCAAGGCCCTGACCATGCTAGTTGGATCCTTGTGTTGGAAGACGTTGCGCCCTATCGAGACCCCAGCTGCTCCGGCTCGGACCGCATCGTATGCCATCTTCAAAACGTCCTGATCGGTATCCAACTTTGGTCCCCCAGCTATCACCACCGGAACGGGGCAACCCTCGACGACCCTCCGGAAGGTCTCCGAGCTCCCAGTAAAATTAGTTTTAACTATATCAGCGCCGAGCTCCGCCCCGACCCTAGCTGCGTGCGCCACGAGATCGGGATCGTGCTCGCTCCCCACCTTCGGCCCCCTCGGGTACATCATCGCCAGCAGAGGCATGCCCCAAGTCGCACAAGTCTCCGCGACCTCGCCTAGGGCCTGAAGTTGCTCCGCCTCATTCGCCGAGCCAACGTTGATGTGAACTGAAACCGCGTCGGCCCCAAGGGTGATTGCCTCTTCCACTGAGGAGACCAGCACCTTCTGGTTCGGATCCGGGCCGAGCTTCGTGCTCGCCGAGAGGTGTATTATGAGCCCTATGTCCTTTCCGTACCCTCTGTGCCCAGCACGCACTATCCCTTTGTGCAGAAGGACAGCATTCGCCCCGCCCTCGGCAACCTTGTTCACGGCCTCAGCTATGTTCACTAGCCCCGAAATCGGTCCTTGAGTGATGCCGTGGTCCATAGGGACTATAACCGTTCGCCCAGTATCTCGGTTCATTATCCTTTCTAGCCGAATCCGCTTCCCTACTTCAGACATTCAATCTACCCACACTGACTGCACCAAGGGCTACCTCCAAGCGGACTACCTCCAGTTCTCCTTGGAAGCTCCCCCAACTGTCCTCGAGCCCTGCCGCAGACGAGGACATCACTCACCGGATCGCTTTTTACAGAACCTCGTGCTGGAGGTCGCCCGTCTACAAGAATCATTTCGGAGCCAGTATATATGAGTTCCGCTAATGGGTTTTATCTTGGCTTCGCAAGAAGTCCTCGTCCGGGAGAGCGGGGGCGGGAGCATGGGCAACCGAAAACCTGACCGCAATTCATCTCCCCGCTGAAGCAGGGTTTTTCTTGCGGCAATTTTTATAGATGCCAAAAATTGTCTATCGATTTTCCGGTACCTCACTCGCGAGTATCCGCAAGCTCCTAAGGCGGTTCAAGGCCGCAGCGACTTCGAACTTCCTCGGCTTGGCGTAGTCTCCCCTCAAAGGCAACATCGAGGCTAGACCTCTCCTCTCTATATCCTCCTCCAACTCCTCCAACAACTCGCGCAGGGTCTTGCCAGGCGGAGAATTTGAGAGACGATGGATGAGTTCTCCTATACATTTCACTTGAGCAGGCTCGACCAACTGCTCGATCTTAGATAAGTCTATCGTTTCCTTGCCGAAGGAGATCGCGTAAAGACCTCTGGCTTTAATCCTTACTTTATCGCCTACCCTCGCGCTGATGCTCCTCGGATCTGGAACTCTGCTCCCTATCTTTATTTCCCTCGGCTCCTCCGGTTTCCTTCTTGCACCATACCTCCTCGCAATTTCCTTAGCAGAAGCGGTGACATCCTTCGGCCTGTAAGAGTCCATCATAATCACGGTATCCCCAACGTCGAAGTAATCTCCAAGCCCGCCCATAACCAGAATGATGGAAACACCGAGCTTCTTGAGGGGCCTTATCATATCTATGAGGGGAGTTATGGGCTCCTTTTCCTTCGCCACGAGCTTCTGCATCCTCCCATCCCGGATCATGAGGTTCGTGGCGGAGGTATCCTCGTCTATCAGAAGCAACCTCGATCCCATCTCCAGCGCCTCCACAATATTCGCCGCCTGGGAAGTGCTACCCGACGCGTTCTCCGTGCTGAAGTGGGAAGTATCGCGCCCGTTCGGAAGGTTGGATATAAAGCTAGAGATGTCAACCCCCTCCACATAGCGTCCGTCTTCGGCCCTTATCTTGACGGCGTCCCCCACCGTAACCACAAATTCCCTCCCATCCCCAGGCACGTGGTCGTAGATCCCCATAGCTATCGCATTCAATAGAGTGGATTTTCCGTGATAACCTCCTCCTACGATCAGAGTTACCCCCTCTGGGATCCCCATCCCGCGCAAGGTCCTGTTCGGACACTCGAAGCTCACCTCCAAGGAGGGGGGAGATCGGAATTGCACCCCCTTCTCGAGCGGTCGGTCGTCCACCCCGCTCCTCCTCGGTAGCATCGATCCGTTGGCGACGAACGCTACTAATCCCTTTTCCCGAAGGTGATCTCGTATGTACCTTGCATCCTCCACCGTTTCCACGTGCTCCCGGATGGAATCGGGATTTAAGTTTCCATAGATGAGAGCTCCCTCGACAACTGCCGGTAATCTTTCGAAAAACATCTCTTGAGCCTTCGAGCCCAGAACCCTCCTCCCAGCTGCTGGGAGACCGACGTAGAACCTGGCCTCCACATATTTCTCGTTCACCTCCATCGCGCTGCGCTCTAGAACTTGTTGCCCGGGCTTCACTATTTCGATCTTCCCGCTCTTGCCGCTTCCCATTCTACTTGAGTACCTCACCGCAAGCTGATGGAACCTCCGCGTCAGGTAATCCTCTAGAGCTACCTTCCTAGGTTTATTCTTGAAGAGTTCGCGTGGGAATCCGGCGGTGTCCTGATCGACCCTGGCCCGCACAGAACTCGGCGGGGCAAATGGGTCCGCCTGCACGTGATCGACGAATAACCGATAGTTTGGAAACTTATACCTCCCCTCTATCTGCTTGTAGACCTTGTAGCCTTTGCCGTCTATCCGGCGTAAGATAAATCTCAATCGTTGCATGGTATCAATTTTTTAATTAGACTTCTACTTTAAATGGGGAAGGGACTTGAGACTTACTTTCGACCAAGAGAAGAGAGTCATCAAGAGGCTTCTGGAGCACTTGGGAGCTTCTGAGGAGGAAGCGAGAATCACGGCCGAGGTACTCGCGGAGGCCGACCTTCGTGGCTTTGGCTCGCACGGAATCTTGCGCCTGCCCTATATCCTCAGGGCCTTGAGAAGAGGAACGATCATCCCAAATGCTAAAATGAGAGTAATCAGAGAGACTCCAAGTACAGCCTTGCTCGACGGTGGACACGGGCTCGGGCACCCAGTAGCAGTTCGCGCAATGAAGCTAGCGATCAAAAAAGCGAAGAAAACGGGGGTCTCCGCTGTGGCCGTTCGAAATACAAACCATTTTGGCATCGCTGGTTATTATGCTCAGCTCGCGACCGACGAGAACCTCATCGGGATTGTGACGACCACCACAGATCCCTTAGTTTGTCCTTGGGGCGGAGCAGAACCGGTCATTGGAACCAATGCTCTATCGGTGGGCATCCCGGCTGAGCCACATCCTGTACTCCTTGATATGGCGATGAGCTCTGCGGCACGGGGAAAACTCGTCGAGGCCAGGAAAAAGGGGGAGAAAATCCCAGAGAACTGGGCAATTGACTCCGAAGGCAGACCGACGACAGATCCGGCCAAGGCCCTAAAGGGAGCGCTACTACCTTTCGGCGGGGTGAAGGGCTACGCTCTGGCGGTGATCCTCGAAATTCTGGCAGGCCCGCTCGGGGGAAGCGCCGCCGGTAAGGAAGTTCACGGAACCCTCGAGCCTATTAGTGGATTTTCCACCAAAGGGGATTTCATGATGGCGATCGATCCCCTCGTCTTTGGCCCGCTTGAGGAATTCAAGACGCGAGTCCGAAGGTTTTTAGACGAGATCAAGGCTTCGCGCAAGGCTAAGGGGGTCAGAGAGATCCTCCTCCCCGGGGAGCCGGAGTTTAGAACCCGCGACCGACACCTAATAGAAGGAATACCGGTTGCCGATGAGGTTTGGGCCGAAGTCAATAGGATAGCTAAGGAAATCGGGATCGACATCCTCAAAGAAATCAGGTGATTTTAGAAGACCACTACTCCGACGAGTTCACCATTTCTCGGCGGAGCGTTCCAGTACTTCCACCACCGGAAGCTTCTCGCCCGAAAGGAAACGCAGGCAGGCCCCTCCGCCGGTGCTCACGTGATCTATCTTGTCTGCCAATCCCATCTCTTTGGCCGCGGCGACCATGTGCCCCCCGCCTATGATCGTGAAGGCATCGGATTCTCCCATGGCCTGAAGGAGTTTTCTCGTGCCCTCCGCGAACTCCGGCTTCTCGAAGACACCGACGGGTCCATTAGCAACCACGGTCTTGGCCTCCTTGATCAATTTGGAGAATTCCTCAACCGTCCTATGTCCGATGTCAGATATCCGCGATTCCACCGGCAGTTGGTCAATGGTGATTTCCCTCGGATTTCCTTCCTCATCTATAACCAAGTCCACTGGCAACTTTATCTTCTCTCCATAATCCGAGAGCAATTTCTTCGCGCGTTCGATTTGCTCCTCCGAGCTCTTCTTAATGATGAAGTCCAAGTTCACCTTGCCGATGTCATATCCGGAGGCCGATAGAAATGCCTGCCCCACTAGTCCTCCGGAGAGGACCATGTCTGCGGTGCCCTTAGCGAAGACATTTTCAATCAGCGAGAAGGAGTCCTCTATCTTGGCCCCGCCCAGGAGATAAACACACGGACGCTCGGGCTTCAGAGCCTTCCCCAGCCCCCTTAACTCCCGCTCCATTAGTCTACCGGCAACTGCTGGAAGAGCCACACCAAATCCTACGAGGGAGGGCTGCGAGCGGTGGGCAGCGGCAAAGGCATCGTTCACGTAAATATCCACCACCTTGGAAAGCTCTCGGACCATGTGCGTGTTCGCCTGCTCCTCGGCAGGTCTCTTCAGAACTTCCTCGGAGTAAAACCGCACGTTTTCGAGAAGTATCGCCTCCCCCTCCTTCAGTTCCCCTATCGCCTCCTTCGCGCGCGACCCGAAGACATCATCCACGTACTTGACTTCCCGACCCAACACTTCGCTCAACTTCTTCGAGTGCCTCTCCAGCGTCGTGAAATCCTCGCTTCCCGGTCTCCCCTGATGAGCTAAGATAACGAGCTTTGCTCCCTTATCCAAGAGCTCCTTCAGCGTCCGCGAGCACTCACGAATACGCGTGTCGTCTAATATCTCCCCGGTTTCTGGGTCTAGAGGAGAATTTATGTCAACCCGCACCAGGACCTTTTTACCTCTGACATCAACGTCGTCGAGCGTTTTAAACTTCATTTTTTCACCTCGCTCTCTATAAGACCCACAACTCACGTGACCTCCTCCCCATGCTTTCGCACGGGGCTTCCGACTTTTCCTTCCGTTACTCCCACATCGCCTCCGCTTCGGGGAGCGTTTTGCCGGAAGCCTCTGGGAGGTTCCCGCTTCATCGGCCGGACCCGATCCCCGACGCGGGTTACGGAGATCCGATGTCCGGCCTACCCGCGTCGCGCAGGTCATCGGTTTTCCACAGGCGTTTGGGTTCGGGGTGGCCCCTCCCTACCTTGAAGAAATTGGCACGAGGGAAATATATGGTTTTCGGCCCTCATCCCCGCCCTTGCGGACGGGGACTTCCCGCCGACAAAGTTAAAACTTTTCTGCTGCTACTAAAAAGAAAAAAATAAGGGAGAGAAACTTCTTTATTCAAGGGTTTCTGCAATCTTATTCATCATGTCAACTAGCCTGCACGAGTAGCCCCACTCGTTGTCGTACCAAGCTAGCACCTTCACTAAGTTCCCGGCTATGACCATCGTCGAGGCACCGTCGACAATGGACGAGTGCGGATTTCCTATTATATCCACCGAAACTAAGGGTTCCTCTGTGTACTCCAAAATGCCTTTGAGTTCCCCAGAGGCCGCTTCCTTGAACGCCGAATTCACCTCGTCCACGCTCGTCTCCTTCCCAACCAGCGCGACCAAGTCAACTATGGACGCGTCATAAGTGGGCACCCGAAGCGCGAGCCCGTGTATCTTCCCCTTGAGGTTTGGCAGCACCTCCGCCGTGGCGATTGCCGCACCGGTCGTGGTCGGGATTATCGACATGGCCGCCGACCTAGCTCTCCTCAGATCCTTGTGCACCGCGTCAAGAAGCCTCTGGTCATTGGTGTAAGAGTGGATGGTGGTCATCAGGGCCTTTTCGATTCCGAATTTCTCGTCGAGCACCTTGGCCACGGGGCTCAGGCAGTTGGTGGTGCAGGAGGCGAGCGAGATTATCTTGTGGTTCTCCGGATCGTACTTATCGTCATTCACTCCCGGAACGATTGTGACATCCGGACCTTTCGCGGGGGCAGATATCAGAACCTTCTTCGCTCCCGCCTCTAGGTGTTTGGACGCACCTTCGCGGTCCCTGAATCTCCCGGTGGATTCAAGTACCAAGTCCACTCCTAGCTCGCCCCACGGCAAATTCGCCGGATCTCTCTCCGAGAAGAGCTTCATTTCGTTTCCGTTGACGACTATGGCATCGTCCCTAGCTTCGATTTCCGCGTCCAGCTTTCCAAAGGTGGAGTCGTACTTCAAGAGATGTGCCAGAGTTCTAGCTGGGGCCAAATCGTTCACTGCTACGCACTGGAACTTTGTTTCCCTCCCTAGCATTGCGCGGTAGAAGACACGCCCTATCCTGCCGAATCCATTTATTGCCACTTTCACTTTTCAAACCCCCTTTTCTTTGCGAACTTTCCGGAAAATATGTGAGCCAAGTAATTAAACTTTACTCATCACACATAGTTTGCCCACTTCAGAAACACTTACTCATAAATAGTATGGCTACTCATTTTTGAAGAGATGAAAGAGTTTAACCTCCTTATGGAGCTGGCACGCATCGGAGCCCACAGGAGGCCCAGAAAGTTGACATCGGTAGAGCTATCCAGACATCTCAACATTCCGCAGCAGACTGTCGCTCGCTACCTCACCCGGCTCGCTGAGGAGGGGCTCATAGCACGGACGACTGGTCCCCGCGGGCAGGAGATCGAGATAACGCCCGCCGGGCTCGCGAAGCTTCATTCGGTGTACTCTAACCTCGCCGAAATTTTTGGCGACTCACCGAGGACGCTGAAACTGAGCGGAAAAGTCGTGTCCGGGCTTGGGGAGGGGAAGTACTACATGAGCCAAGCGGGATATGTGCGACAATTCGAGCGCAAGTTCGGCCTCGTGCCGTACGAGGGAACTTTGGATGTCGAGCTGGACAGCGCATCGGTCCCAGTCAAGGAAATGCTACGAAGCCTTCCGGGAACTGTAATAGAGGGCTTCGAGACGGAAGAACGCACCTTTGGACCAGTCACGTGTTTCGAAGCGAGGTTGCGCGGCGAGCGAGTCTATGTAGTCCTGCCGCAACGCACCCACTACACAAATGTGATGGAGCTCGCCGCCGCCGCCAACCTGAGGAAGAAACTTAAGCTCTCAGACGGTGATAGAATCAAAATCGAGGTGGTGATTTGAGCATCGAACGAGCGCTGAGGGACCTTAGGGAAGGAAAGTTCGTGCTACTACACGACGATGACAGAAGAGAAAACGAAGTCGATATGGTGATAGCGGCTAGGGGGGTAAGACCTCCCCACATCGCCACGATGAGGAGGGATGCTGGGGGATTGATATGCGTCGCTTTACACCCCAAAGTCGCCGATAACTTGGGACTTCCATATCTAACAGACATCTACAAGTCAGTGCCGGGCTTCAAAGTGCTGGAGGCAACCGAGCCAAACGACCTTCCTTACGACGAAATATCCTCCTTCTCGATCTCCGTAAACCACCGAAAGACCTTCACTGGCATAACTGACTCCGACCGGGCGCTAACAATTTCCGAACTCGGAAGGATAAGTGCGTTAGCGCTTGACAGTCGGGTCATTGAGGAATTCGGGCGGAATTTCCGGAGTCCAGGACATGTTCCCTTACTCCGAGCGGCCAACGGGCTCCTGAGAGAGCGCTTGGGACACACGGAACTCGCCGTGGCCCTAGCGGAGATGGCCGGACTTCCCCCGGCAGTCGCGATCTGCGAAATGCTCGATGGAGAGACCCACCTCGCCCTATCAAAGGAAAAGGCCAGAAGGTACGCGTTAGAAAGGGGGCTGGCATTCCTCAATGGCGAGGAGGTGATTCGCGCTTACGAGGAGTTTCACCAAAGAGGTGGTTGCAAATGAAGCGTGTGGGGATCGTTGACACCACGTTTGCCCGCTACGACATGGGGAAGGCGGCGATGGACGAGCTAAAACGTCTCTGTAGCGTCAAGTTCGTGCGGAGGACCGTGCCGGGAGTAAAGAACCTGCCCGTAGAAGCAAAGCGGTTGCTCGACGAGGGTTGCGATATAGTAATGGCCTTCGGGATGCCGGGGAGTACTCCAATAGATAAGCAATGCGCCCATGAGGCCTCCCTTGGGCTGATTTGGACGCAACTGCTGACCAACAAGCACGTGATCGAAGTCTTCGTCTTCGAAGATGAGGCCAAGAACGACAAAGAACTCGCAGAGCTCGCAGATCGTCGCGCAAGGGAACATGCTCTGAACGTATATCGTTTACTTTTCAAACCTAAAGAGTTAGAAAAACTGGCCGGCACCGGACAAAGAGAAGGAGGTCCGGACGCCGGACCAATAGGGAGGTGAGAAAAATGGTGAGACTAGGGATAGCAGTTAGCGAATTCAACTGGGACATCTGCGGCCCCATGCTGGACTTCGCAAAGCGCCACGCGGAGTTCCTCGGAGCAGAAATCAAAGCTGAGATCATCGTCCCAGGCGTGTTCGAGCTTCCGCTAGCCGCGAAGAAACTGGCGAGCAGAGACGACATCGATGCGGTCGTCGCCCTCGGCGCCGTGATCGAAGGAGAAACACAGCACGACGAAGTGGTGATGCAACATGCGGCGCGAAAGCTGATGGATCTCTCAATCGAGTCGGGCAAACCCATCGCACTCGGTGTCTCAGGACCGGGGGAATCCCGCATACAGGCGCTCGAGCGAGTGAACGATTACGCTAGGAGAGCGGTGGAAGCGGCAGTCAAGATGGTCAAGCGCATGAGTAGTGTGTGAATGCACGTCGGAGTGCTCGCCCTTGGCTCTCACAACGAGCGGCACGGCGCTGCCCTTCCCTTAGACACGGACGCGCGCATAGCCGAGCACATAGCCCGAGAGGCATCAAGGCGAACTGGGGCGAGATTCCTAGGAGTTCTGAAATCATCCTACGAACTACCGTGGATAGATACCGGAGAACACCAGTCCCTCGAGGAACTCGTCGACGAGGTGATAAGGGTACTTAAGAAGGCAAAGAAAAAGGGGATGGAAGCTGTGGTCCTCGTGAACGCTCACGGCGGAAACCAAAAACTCCAAGAGAAGCTCGATGTAATTCAACGTGAAACTGGCATCCTCGTGAAATTCAACGGAACAATCATCGAACTCGAGGGACCGCACGCCGGAACCGGGGAACTCAGCATCGGTGCAGCAATTGGCATAGCAGACGAGTCGAAGCTCAAAGAGCACGCGGACTTCTCTCGCCATCCCGAGGTGGGCTTCGTAGGATTCCACGAGGCCCGCAAGCGGTACCCATGGGCGGAAAAGCACGCGCGCGAAGTCCTTGAGCAGGGAGTCCGGATAGACAAATCACTTGGTGCCAAACTTTTGGAGCAAGCGATCGCAAAAGTATGCAAGGACATAGAAAAAATAAGTAGCGGTAGCTAGCTCCTTCTGAGATGTCCAAGGCCTCTCCCCGTCTCCAACAGAGCCCAAGCCCATATCAGACACTCGAAGCTCTTTATCAGGTCCCCATGCTCAAGGAAGTGACTGGAGTCCTTTTCGTAGGCGCGGATGTTTTCCATGAGCTCCTTTCCCTTCTCGCTTTCCCCGGATGTCCTGGGAATCTCCTTCCGCAGACGCTCCGTCCATTTCTCGATCTCCTGCCTTAGTTCCTCCTCAAGCACTCTCGACCACCTCCTTCGGGGCCCCTGCGAGAACGTGTAAGGCTTCCGCCTCAAGGAAGTGCAACTTACCTGGGACAACCAGCACGTGTGGTGGCTGGCCGAAGCCCTCCCATCTCAGCTCCCTGACCCGGTCAGCTCTTACTACCGAGTCCGGAGAATCGACTCTCGCAACCACTACGGCTAAAGTCTCCGGCGTGAAGACCCCCCTCCTAAGCTTCGATTCCAAGCCTAGCATGATGTCCATCGCCTCGTTCGCCGTGAGCGCCCGGTTTTCCTCCGCTCGTATGTCCAATAAGAGCAACGTGTGAAGATCACGCTCCGCATTCTCGAGTAATGCATGATAAGGCGTTTCCGAAGGAATATCGGGAAAAGGAATCGTGGCTGAACGGCCGAATTTGTAACTCTGTAGACCTGTCGCTCCGGCTACCGCACTCATTACGGAGGCCCCGTGGATCACCCTAGTTCTAATGCCGGCTTTCTCGGCTCTAAGCCTAAGGTCGATGTGGGTTGTCGCCACCATCGGATCCCCAGGGCAAAGAAAAGCTACCTTGTGGTTCTTCGCGGCCTCCAAAATCTCATCCGGAGCCTGCTCTACCGTTTCCCGATCTAGAACCTTGATAGTTTTTCCTATTAGCTGCTCCAAGTTTCTGACCCTAAGCCCCGGAACCAGACTCGTGTAGAGCTCGGCATAGACGAAATCGGCGCTTCGGGCCTCCTCCACGCCCGCGAGCGATATCCCCTTCTCTTGCAGACCCAAGCCAATGAAGATCAACATTATTACCACAAACACTTAATTTTCCGAGAAGAACTAATAAACTGGGCCCGTAGCTCAACCTGGCAGAGCAATCGGCTCTTAACCGATTGGTTGGGGGTTCGAATCCCTCCGGGCCCGCTATCCCAAGAAACCAGTCTTTGACACTTGAGAAAATTGAATTCTGCCTCTTATCCTCTTCTCATGCAAAATGTCGCAGTTCGAAAATTGAGACGGGAGAAAACCCACGGAATAGTCAAAGATCGATTTGGGCTCGTTTGACAAGCAATCTTAAAGTAAAAAGATGGTGAAGAACAAGTAGCGCGAATTGCACTAGGAGGTAAATCGGTGTTGGAATCTCCGAGAGCAACAAGCTGGTCTCTTCTGACGTGCCTCATTTACCAGCGATCCCAGCTCTGCGCTTTTGGTAGGAACATGGGGGCCCTTCAGAACGGTGAATGCGATGCTTAGATACATCCCAATTGACAAAAAGCAAGCAATTTGCATAATAGTTGCATTGATCCTTACATCCGTTTTTGCCTGCACGTGCTTCGGCTTAGCGAGGGAAATGCACGGTTCGCTTGGGTATGTCTCGGATGAAAAATGGTATGTGTGTGCCACGAGAAACATCTTAAGAGAGGTTTTCAACGTCCAGCCATCGTATGTGGACTCGGAGGGGAGACACCACTATACCGTATTCTTTCGCGGATGGAACGACCGAGCATCTTCGCTCAAAGTATCCGGTAGCGTCACCCTCTACGAGGACGTGGGGTATGAGGGAGAATGGATAACCTTTACGGAGGATATCCGTAGCTTGGTGCCCGTCTGCAAGGCAAAAGAAAATTTCGTAAATTTTGTAGAGAGAGAGCTCGGTGGCAAAATAATAGCCCATGATGGCGGGAATCTGTATAAAAAAACTGCTGGTGTATCAATAGCCACCCCCAAGAAACTGGACTACGAAAACCTCTTTGAAACTTTCCCACAAATAAAAATTATCCAGAGCGGTTACGTTTATCATCCGGACACCGATGACAGGCTAAGAACCTATTTAAACACCGAGCACCCTCCGCTCGCAAAGTACTTCATCGGGCTCTCCATGCTCTTCCTCGGAGACGAGCCTCTGAACTGGAAAATACCGAGCATAGTGGCGGGCTCGCTCACGATACTATTCGTGTACTTGATAGTCGCTAGGCTCCTGAAAAACGAAATCGTCGCACTGATCGTCTTCCCCATCGCCTTCACCGACCCCATCCTCAAGGCCATGTCCTCGGTGGCCATGCTCGACATATACGTGGCCTTTTTCTCGGCGCTCTCGGCTTGGCTCGCCTTGAGGAGAAACTACCTGCTCTCCGGAATTTTCATAGGTTTTGCTGCCTCGTGCAAACTGAGCGGAGCCTTCTTGACGCTCGCCCTCTTTTCCTTCATGGCAATCTTCCAGAGGGCTGGGGTTAAAAAATCGGCCTTTCACGCATTGGTCGTCCCGCTTTCGGTGTGGCTCGCGTTTAACTCCCCATTCATGATTTACCAAGGACCTCAACCTTGGATTGAAGGAGTCATGGGGAGTCTCTCTTGGCATACTTCCCCTAGACCTCCGGGTGCCCCGGTCTCGACCCCATGGGGATGGTTCGTCAACGAGAACCCGTTCGCGCTACACCTCAGTCCGGATCTCTTCGCTTCGGTTAACCCCACCACGTACATCGCGGCTTTAATTGCCTTGATTTTTGTGCCTTATCTGGCCATCAAAGATCGCGACTACCTCGTCCCGGGACTATGGTTCGGCTTCACATTCTTTTTGTTCCTTCTGGTATACGCTCTTGGCAATAGGACCCAGTACAGCTACTATGCTATCACGCTCTCCCCCATGGTCTACGTCATGAGTAGCGTGCTCGCATATTACATCGCTCTGAACACTTGGACATGCTTCAAATTACTACGTGTGTTGCTGGCAGGGGGCAAGCTCAAATGGGCTCTGATCCAGATTGCTCGAAACCCAAGATCCGCCCCCCGAGAACTCAGAAAAATTCATGCATCTTCCGAGTCTCAACGAGACAACCCAGCCTCTTGATTATTGCTCCACGCATTTCCAATAATTTGCTGGTCACAGATGGTCTTTTTTCGCTAAACTTTCTCAGTCACCTTTTAATCGAGGAGAGACACATTTTCCAGTGGTAGCCCCGTGGTGTAGATCGCCGGGTCCCCTGGCGAGCACAATGGTCAAGCATAGCGGACTTTGGATCCGCTGACCCCGGTTCGAATCCGGGCGGGGCTACCATTCCTGAAAGAGATGAGGGAGTGATTGAATGTTTGATATACCTAAGTTGAACCGTAGAATCACCGTTGACGTGATATTTGTAGCAATCCTAACGCTACTATTTTGGATCACGCGCTCGAGTATGCAGGCAGTGCAAAGGGAAATCGAAATATTGTTCATAGCGAGCTACGCACTGCTCGGCCTGGGAGTTCTGATATACTATCTGCTGGCAGAGATGAACTTTCACGTAGCATCTCTTGCTCATGTAGGAATCTTCCCCATCGTTGGCCTCTTTTATCTCTTTGGGAGATGGATGCCGAACGTCATAGTTGCCTTGGAGCCCGGGGACGAAGTGAAGTTCTCCCTAATCCTTTTACTCTACGTTCTGACCCTCACGAGCTTCCTAGTTAGTCAGTTCTTCATTCATCTTCGCTCCCGGCATTAACGAACTAACTACATAGCGTCCTCAGTCACCTTTTAATCGAGGAGAGACACATTTTCCAGTGGTAGCCCCGTGGTGTAGATCGCCGGGTCCCCTGGCGAGCACAATGGTCAAGCATAGCAGGCTCTGGACCTGCTGACCCCGGTTCGAATCCGGGCGGGGCTACCATTTCTCAGTATCCCGTTTCCACCACGATTGCCGTGTTCGTGTCGACCACGCCGCTAATTCTGTGAATGTCTTCCACGACTGTGTTCGTAAGCGTAGTCAAGTCTTTCGCTTCAGCTAGGACTATTATATCATAGGGACCCGTTACAACTCGGACCGATTTTATGTTATCGAGCTCCTTGAGTTTCCTCGCTACTTCCTTAACCTTCCCGATTGCCGCAGTTATCAGAATGTATGCCTCCACCATTTTTATCCCACCGCTTCTTTTTTGAGTGATACTCCCTATTAATTATGGGGGTTAAATGCGCAAGCTTCTAACGGAACTAGCTAATCTCCCAGGAATATCTGGGCGGGAGAGTTCCGTTGGCAACTTTGTCCTCGAGCAGTTGAGGGAAACTGCGGATGAGGTGAGCATCGATAAATTTGGGAATGTGATCGCCCTGAAGCGCGGTTCCGAGGATTTTTCAGTAATGCTCGCCGCCCATATGGACGAGATAGGGCTGATAGTCGAAAAAGTGGATGAGGAGGGATTCTCGTACCTCTCAAGCGTCGGAGGTTGGGACCCCCGCGTCTTGGTTGGAAAGCCCGTGCGGAGCGAGAAAGGTTGGGGAGTTGTAGTAGCCGCACCGTTTGAACTCCTAGATGAAGAGAAGGGGAAGCGGGCCGTTAAGTACGAAGATCTATTCATAGATGGCCACGGCTTGAGAACAGGAGACTTCCTGTCGCAGGACGCCGAGGTGGCTCAACTCGGCACGCCAGACATTCTGGTTGGGAAGAGCTTCGACGACCGGGCTGGCGTGGCAGTGCTCATAGAGACCTTTCGGAGGCTTGAAAACCAAGATGCAAACGTCTACGGCGTCGCCACAGTTCAAGAAGAAGTTGGCGCCAGAGGTGCCGGGGTGGCTGCCTTCAAGTTGAACCCAGATTTAGCGATAGTCATCGAGGTCGCCCTCGCGGACGACGTGCCAGCAGGAGCTCCGCATACGCCCGTAGTAAGACTGGGGAGAGGACCTGCCATTACGGTGAAGGATGCCTCTATGATCTCCGACCAGAATCTTACGAACTTCCTGATGAAAGTAGCGAACTCCAAGGACATACCGTACCAACTCGAAGTTCTGGACCACGGCGGCACGGACGCCGGGCGAATTCATCTGACGAGGGAAGGAATTCCGTCTAGCGTGATCGGCGTGCCGACCCGCTACCTCCACTCACCGGTGGAGGTTCTAGACATCAAGGACTTGGAGAACTCCACGAAACTCCTGACCGCGGCTCTCGAGGAGCTAACGAAATCGGCTTTCAACTCCTTTCGGTCAAGGTAGCACCAACCACACCAAAGCCATTACTACCACCGTCAGCCCCTCTGTCAAAGCCCAAGCCCGGAAGTTCCAGAGCAGAACTTTAATCCCATCCATGGGCGGAATTGGCAATAGATTGAAAAAAGCCAGCCATAGGTTAACCCTAGCGCCTAAGCTCCCGATCAAACCAAAAGGTCTCCCGAGAAGAGCCAGCGGGATGAGACATATAGCCAACGCGACGTTCGCAAGCGGCCCGGCCACGCCGATCATCCCGCTCTCCCTGCGCGAGGCGTATGGCGCGAGGATAATCACAGCCCCAGGAGCAGCGAAAAGCAAGGAACCATTCGAGATCAAGCCGAGAACCAATGCGATCAACAGCCCTGGAGTCCACATCCGATAAACAGACCAATAGCCGAAGCGTGCAGCCATAGACTTATGGGAGAATTCGTGCAAAATGAACCCGGCAGTAAGTGGCACGGCGACTGAAGCCGTCCTCAGTCCGATCTCCTCCCAGCCCAGCCAGCGCGGACCAAGTCCCGAGACCGCTATAATGAGAACGAGGATAGAAATCGACACGTGGCGCAACTCGGAGCGCGTGAAACGAACCATCTGCCTGATCCTCCTGACGAGCCCATGCTTGAGGAGCACCTCAACCGTGAACCTGCGGGATGGGTAACCGAGGTCCCAATCCTCCGGCCGCCTCGGTCCCCATCTTCTGGGAAGGGTTTTACGAACAAGGGGCTTATATGTTCCTGAGGTGGCGGTAGGTGAGAATTCCTACCGCGCCCTATCTCGATATCTCCCCCCGGTTATCACTCCAACACCATTTTCACCTTTAACTAAACGATAAATATTAAAAGTAAAATAACAGAAAAAAGTTGCAGGAGGCGCACAATTGGACAAAATCGGGATTAGGTTTCCGGAGGATTTCCTCTGGGGAGTTTCCACGTCCTCGTACCAAATCGAGGGAGCATGGAACGAAGATGGGAAAGGAGAATCCATATGGGACCGCTTCTGCCACACACCGGGAAACATCAAGACCGGGGACAGTGGAGATGTGGCCTGCGATCACTACCACCGCTACAAGGAAGACGTGGAGCTGATGAAGGAACTGGGAATTCAAGCCTATTTCTTCTCGATCTCTTGGCCGCGCGTCATCCCAAAAGGAGAAGGCAAAGTTAACAAAGCGGGCCTCGATTTCTACAGGCACCTCGTCGATGAGCTCTCTGAGGCTGGGATAAAGCCCTGCATCTTCCTCTACCACTGGGAACTCCCGCAGGCCCTCCACGAAAAAGGTGGATGGACTAACCCCAATATAGTCAGGGCCTTCGCGGACTACGCCAAGCTTATGGCCAGCGAGCTCGGCGACAAAGTCAAACTGTGGGCAGTAATTAACGAGCCGCAAGTCGTAGCGCATGCAGGGTACCTTACTGGGGAGTTCGCGCCGGGAATTAGGGATTTCGAGTCTTTCCTGAAGGCCTCGCACCATCTACAACTCGCCCAAGGAGAGGCCATTCGAACCATGCGGGATACCGAGCCAAACCTCAAAATAGGAACGACGCTGAACTTGTACCCTTGCTACCCACTCGAGGACACTAAGGAGGATCGAGAGGCCGCTGCTAGGATCGACGAGTTCATGAACCGATGGTATCTGGATCCCCTCCTGAAAGGCGAGTACCCGCCATTGGCCAAGGAGATGGGCCTAAGACCCGATCCGGGAGACATGGAAATCACCCATCAGCCAATAGATTTCCTCGGCGTCAACTATTACACTAGATGTATAGTGAAATACGATCCAAGGAAGCCCATGGGGGCAAGGATAGTTCAGAAGAACTCGCCGGTCACGGAGATGGGCTGGGAGATATACCCCGAGGGCATGTACGATCTGCTAATGCGTCTGAAAAGAGACTATGACCCAGTAATCTACATCACGGAAAACGGGGGAGCCTTCGATGACAAGGTGAGCAAAAACGGGACCATCCAAGATGACGACCGCATACGCTTCCTCAGAGACCACCTGGTGGCCGCTTACCGGGCCCTCAAGGAAGGTGTGAAGCTCAAGGGGTACTTCGTCTGGAGCATTATGGACAACTTCGAGTGGACGGATGGTTACTCCAAGCGCTTCGGGCTGGTATACATTGACTATCGAACGTTGGAACGCATTCCGAAGAAGAGCGCCTACTGGTACCGGGAGACAATCAAGAACAACGGGTTCTCCTTAGTCTAAGGCCCTAAAGGGATAGCTAAATCGCCGCCAATAATACTCCGAGAAACACCGCAGTCATTCCGATGACCGCCCTCGCCGACGGACGCTCCCCGAGGAGAAGAACGCTGAGCAAAAAGCCGAACGGGACCACGCATCCCGCGATGGGGGCCAGCACGCTCGCCTGTTCCATCTTTAGCGCCCGCAGAAACAGGAGTTGTCCCAGGAAGAAGGCGAGAAAAGCTGAAAGCGCGCTTATCCCTAGCCCCTTTCGATCCAGTCGTATACCACCCCTTAGGTGACGGATGCCCATCGCGATGTTACACGCCACTGCCGCGGAGCCAACGGCGATCAGAAGAAACGTGGCTTCGGTCATCCCCTCGTTGAAGCAAAATTTCATCGGGGCGAGCACCGCCCCCCACATAATCGCCACTAGGAGGGCCAAAGGTATCATTCTCCTCTCCGTCCGCGTCCCTCCTCCCTTAGGCATCAAAAAGTACCCTCCGATGACCACAAGGGCAGCGGATGCGAAGATGAGGTACGTTGGCTCCTCGCCCAAGAGCAGGACGGCGGCAATCACCCCCCACACGGGATGGGAATTGCCGATCGGAAGGACCCTGTGAGCAGCCCCCTTATTCATTAAGTAGAAGTACAGCTCGCACGCGACGAACCACGAAATCACCCCCACGAGAGCCGCCAGCGACATCAGGAGCAGGCCGGGATAGCTAAGGCTGTGCGTCGCCAAACCGAAAATGGCTAACAGGGGAATCATTAGCGAGGGCCTGATCGCGTTAAATACAGATACGTCCAGCCACCGCAGGGCCAACTTTCCCAACGTCTGATCGGTAGCCCAGCACAGGGCCGCACCCAGCGCAAATGTTAGTGCAAGCAGATTCATAACCTTAAGGTAAGAGAAACGTAGGGAAAAGGTTTGTGCAAGAGTCCCCCTTTTCGGAAGAGGACTCCCGGCGGTAGGGTTAAAGCCGACTGCCGTTCTGCGACGCGTGAGGTGTCCTGGTGGAAAGCAGGGGGAATTCTTCAGCATTTGATTGTTCGGACTTTTAGTTGATAACTCAAAATTCTCATTCGCTCAACAGTCCTGTCCCCCGGCTCACTTTTGTCGAATGAGATCTTGAGGCGTTTTCACCTTTAACCCCCTGATTCGCGAGAAGTGTTTGATGTTGTAGGTGGTGAGAACCATTCCGGAGAGGAGAGCGCTGGACCCTATTAGGCAGTCCGGTAGAGGCAAACCCGTAGCGGCTCTTATCTCCCCGGCCTTTCTAGCCACGGGATCGTTTATCGGGAGCCTACCGAGGTAGCTCAGGAGCGCATCTACATCGTCGGTTCTCTTCACAATATGCGCCACAACGTAAAGCTCAGCTACAGATATGAAGGAAGCAAAACCGGACAACTCTCCCCTCTCGATTATCCGCATTAGTTCCGCGGAAGGCGACTTGCCCCCCTCAGGGCTTCGATGAGAACGTCGGTGTCCAGACAAACCTTCATTCGATTTCACCAGAAAGCCTATCGAAACGCCTTTCCCACTCCTTCCTCAACTCTCTGAGGAAATCCGCTTCAAGGTCGATGTCAGACCATGCCCCAAGCACATCCTCGAGATCCCTTCGAACCTTTTGAATCACGATCTCATCGCCTTTGTGAATGATTCTAACCCGATTCCCCTCCTCAATACCAAATCGGTCGCGAAGCTGCTTGGGAATGGTTCTTGGCCCTTTCTGGTAACGATGGCTTCCGTCATGTTCAACATCCCGTAGTACTAGTTCGACTACTAGTAGTACTTAAAGCGCTTTTGATTGAGAACTAGAACCTTCTGTTTCGCTTCCTGCGAAACCAACTCCAGAAAAATCCCGACCCCGCTTACTCGCCTGAGTTCACCGGCTTACTCGAAGACTATGGTCTTGTTCTCGTACACTAAGATCTTCCTCTCACAGTAAAGCCTGACGGCCTCGCTGAGGATCGTCTTCTCGAGATCCTCGCTCTTCCTGATGAGATCCGCTAGGCCATCCTTGTGGCTCACCCTGGTCACCTCTTGAGACACGATCGGCCCCTCGTCCACCCCCGCGGTTACGAAGTGCACGGTCGCCCCGATCAGCTTCACGCCCCGCCTATGGGCCTGCGTGAATGGGTCCTTCCCGGGGAAGGCGGGGAGGAAGGAGGGATGCACGCTTATTATCCTGTTCCTGAACTCGTCCACAAAGCCGGAGGAGAGGATCTTCCCGTAGCGGGCGAGAACCACGAGTTCTACGTTTTTCCCCTTCAGGAGCTCGATCTGCTTTCTCTCTCCTTCCTCCCTCCTCCTCGGGTCGACGGGAACGTGGTAGAAAGGAACGCCGAACATCCTCGCGACCTCCTCGCCGTCGGGCTTATCCCCGATGATGAGGGGAATGTGGCACGGGAGCCTTCCGCCCTTCCACTTGGCGAGCAGGTCGTAAAGACAGTGGAGATGCCTCGACACCATAATGGCGATCCTCGGCCTCTCAGAGCTGAAGTGTACCCTCCAGTCGGCCCCCAGCTCCGACGCAAGCGGTGCGAAGGCCTCTTCCACCCGATCTTTGGGAATCGAGAAGTCGTCGAGAGCCCACTCCACCCTCGCGAAATACCTCCCGAACTCCTCGTCGACATGCTGGTCGAAGTGCACGATGTTTCCGCCGTTCCGCCAAATAAACTCAGATATCCTAACATCGATTCCCTTGGCGTCTGGGCAGGAGAGGAGCAGGATGGCGCTTTCCATGGTCATACCCTCGCCGTGAGACCTTTTAGGCTTACCGGCATGCTCGAACACTTCGCTGAATGCGCAAGTTATGCACATCCCAAAACAGTTTCCTTGCGGGCATCTAGCTAATGACATCCGCTAGCGTGTGCGTGTGAATTCCGGTTTCTCACGCGAGACCCAAAAAAGCCGAGTAAATCTTTAACCCCTCTTTCGAGTGCGACGGCTGGCTCGTACCCCAACAGCCTGCGCCCCTTCGCGATGTCGGCTTGGCTGCGCCTGATGTCCCCTGGTCTCGGAGGCTCGTAGACCGGCCTCAAGTGGGGCTTACCCGTCGCCTCGAGAAAGATCTCGCAGAGCTCGTTGATGCTAGTCGCTCTCCCACTACCCACGTTAATCACCTCTCCGGCGATCCCCTCCCGCTCCAGCGCCCTCACGGTCGCGTCCACCACGTCCGCCACGTGGACGAAATCGCGCGTCTGCTCACCATCCCCGTAGATGATCGGAGGCTCGCTGCCCCGGAGGCGCTCGGCGAACTTCATCATCACCCCGGCGTACTCGTCCCCAGTCATCCTCGGCCCGTAGACATTGAAGTAACGCAGACAAACCGCTTCGATCTTCCCATCTCTCCAGAAGTTCAGACACTCCCTCTCCCCGAGCAACTTCGAGCGCCCATAGGGGGAGAGCGGGTTAGGGGGAGCATCCTCCCTAATCGGGATCGCATCTTGCTCCCCGTAGACGGCCGCGGAGGAGGCAAAGACGAAGCGTTCGACCCCCGCTTCCGAGGCCGCCCGCAGGAGGTTAAGGGTTCCTCCCACATTTACCTCATGGGTGAAGGCCGGGTTTTTGAACGAGAGAGGGACGCTCTTGACCGCGGCCTCGTGAACGACTGCCCTTGCTCCCTCGAGGGCCCTCTCCACGGCCCCTAGATCGCACACATCCCCCTTAATGATGGTAAGGCGAGAGTCGTCCAAATATCGCTCGAGGTTGCTCAGCTTGCCCGTAGAGAAGTTATCCAGAACTACCACCGAGCACCCGCGATCCAGGAGGGCCTCGACCACATGGGATCCTATAAACCCCGCGCCGCCCGTCACCAACACCCTCTTACCCCGTAGGTCCAATCGCATCCCCAAGCCCCATTTTAGGCCTCCTCAGCCGTTAATTCCCGGTTGCGCTACGACTTAACCCTTTTGGAATTCTTTCTCCAGCCACCCCACATAGATCTCCCGCTGAACATCCGCGATTATCTTCAGAGTTGGGACGCGAGGGTTTAACTCCACCCCGGGAAACCCCCTTCCGCAAGGGAGGGGATGGGGCGGAACGCATATATTATGTTGGTGATAAAAACTCCCCTGGAGTAGGGCTGGGACGGCCCGAACCCAACGCCTGTGGAAAACCGATGACCTGCGCGGCGCGGGTAGGCTGGACATCGGACCTCCGTAACCCGCGCGTCGGGGATCGAGTCCGGTGGATGAAGCAGGAAGCTCCCCGCGAAAGCTGGGAGTAGGAGCATTTCGGAAAGTTTTGGTTTTAACACGAAGGGGACTATTTACGTCTTGCTGAAAGCTTATAGAAATGGGCTGATCTCAAAAGAAGAAGTCAAGGATCTACTCTATAAACTCGTACTAGTCGGGTTCAGGCTTTCGTCCGAAGTTTACTCGAGGATTCTGAGGGAATTGGAGTAGCTTGGCAGGAGAGTGATAGTCGGAATCCATCAGCTAGCGCACCGGATCACCATCCGCCACCTCTATTGGGGCGACTAGAAGCATTATTATCTTGTGAGAAACCCAAACCGATATCCATGAAGCACGTTCTCTCGCCGAGGGAGTGGTACGAAACGAATCGATTCGTCAAGGAACTCGAATCCTCTTACGTCCCGCCCGTGGTCTCGGTGTACGCGCCGTCTAGGGAGATCGGCAGAATCGTGAGGGTCCTCGAAGAGGAAAAGGAGCTGAGAGTGGGGGAAGTCCAAACGAGCATCGCGAAGGAGCTGGATGCGCTCAAGAGATCGGCGGGGAATCTCTGCCTTTTCGGGTGGAAAGAGGGGAAGGAAATCGCCGTGAAGCGCTTGATCACTTCGGGAGATGTTCCTCCAGCCCACGTGGTCGATGACGAGCCCTTTCTAGAGCCCCTCCATGACGTCTTGGAGATACGATATGATGTTCTCCTAGTTCTGCTCGACCACGGGCGCGCGCTCCTAAGGCTGTACAGGGGATCCGAGGTTCAGAGGCAGAAAAAGATCAGAAGTTACGTGATGCCCAAGCACCACAAAGGGGGCTGGAGCCAGAAGAGGTTCGCGAGAATCAGGGGAGAGCAGGTAGAAAGACACTTCAAGACCGTCCAAGAACGCATCGAAAGCTTCGATGCCGAAGGTGTCGAGATGATTGTCCTTGCTGGACCCGGTGAGGCGAAGAAGAATTTCGCGAGGAGATACGTGACGAAGGAGATGGCCGACAAGGTAGTCGTCGTCGAAGGGCTGGATTTCTCAAGCGACGAGGGAGAAATAGATGCAGTACTCGTCGACCAGTTGAACAGGTACAGGGAGAAGCTCGAGTCAGGGCTCCTGTCCAGCGCGAGGAGAAGCGCGCGGAGAGGGCTGACGGTGGATGAAAATCGGGAGATACTGAAGGCCCTCGAGCGCGGAGCGGTGGAGACTATTTTGATAGCGTCGGACTACTACGCCGCGACGCCCGAGGAGGACGAACTGATAATCAAGATGATCGAGGAAGCGGAGCGCACCTCGGCGGAAGTGGAGTTCATCACCAAGGAAACCGTTCTCGAAGAACTACACAAACACGGGAGCGTGATAGCGCTATTGCGGTATAGACCGTTTTAGCTCCAGAGTGAATCAACTTGTAACTCATTCAAGAGATTTTTTATTTCTTGAAATCCTCCACGAACTTTCTGCAATTTTCAAAGACGAATTTGGCCTGCTCCAAAGCCCTTGGGGCAATATCGGCGAAATAAGAAACATCGAGTCCCTTCTCAAACCCGTATCCGGCTAGACTCCTCCTCTTGGCCAAATCCGTGAGGATGAAGCACATCTGATTCAGTTTCTCCTTAAACCACTTAGGCATCTTACCCTCAACGGCTCTCAACACATCGCTCACATCGTGAACCTTAGGGTACTCTACCCCCAAGAGAACTAGCACGGCCTTGCTCGCCTGCTCGACACACATCTGGGCACAATAAGTCGCATCGTCGTAACGCCTCGCCCTCAGCGCGTCCCCAGAACTTTCGAGCCACCTTTCCGCCCGTTTGATCATTAATTTTGCCAGCTTCTCTCTCCTCAAAGCTCTTCAGCCCCCAACACCCAATACCATCTCCCATCTGCGAACCTCACCCTGTAAGAGGAAGTCTCGATGAGCCTTTTCCTCAGCTTCTCGGCTACCTGCTTGAACGCTCCTCGGTCGTACATTACGATCCCCTCACAAACGGGGTCCAAAAGAATGCGCGATGGTGTGGAAAGCTCCTTCGGGGAGAGTGGATAAAACTGAAAATTCGGATAAAACCCATCCCCGAGTGCCGCCCTGTACTCCGGGGTACATTTGAGTTCGAGTTCTACCTCGATGAGCTCATCGAGCGCTCGCATCGGATCCTCGAAACCCTCTGCTACTACGAGCAAATCGATGTCGCTCGTTTTGTCCCAATCTCCTCGGGCCACAGACCCGAAAAGCACGATCGATTCCAACCTTTCCCCAAGCCGCTCGTGCAACAGGTCAAAGTACCTCCGGAGCAATCTCCTGTAGAGGGGATGG
>JAGGTB010000029.1 GCA_021163965.1 Hadesarchaea archaeon
CTGTGGAAAACCGATGACCCGCACGGCGCGGGTAGGCTGGACATCGGACCTCCGTAACCCGCGTCGGGGATCGGGTCCGGCGGATGAAGCAGGAAGCTCCCCGCGAAAGCTGGGAGTAGTTCACTCCTCCGCCCCAAAAAAAGTAGAAGAGGTGTGTGGAAATGGATTGGGGAATGAAAAACAGACTCTCGCAGCTCATCCAACCGGACGGCAGAGCGATGTTTCTGCCGATAGATCACGGCTACTTTCAAGGGCCGACCTATAGACTTGAAGAGCCTGGCAAAACCATCGAGCCCCTTCTCCCATACGCCGACGCCATCATGCTCACCCGAGGGATTCTACGCTCCTGCATCGATCCGGCCAAATCGAAGCCGATAATCCTCAGGGTCTCCGGTGGCACAAGCATGGCTAGGAAGGATGAGCTTGATCAAGAGGGGATAACGACCTCCGTTAAGGAAGCCATACGGCTCAACGCCAGTGCAGTTTCGATGTCGATATTTGTGGGGGCCCCAAACGAACACCAAACGCTTCTGAACCTCTCTAACTTAGTTAACGAGTGTGAGGAATATGGGATCCCGGTGATGGCAGTGACAGCCGTGGGGACGGAGTTAGAGAAGCGCGAGGCCAGATACCTTGCTTTGGCTTGCAGGATCGCAGCTGAGCTCGGAGCGAGGGTCGTGAAGACTTACTACTGCAGGGAAGGTTTCGAGAAGGTAGTGAGGGGTTGTCCGGTGCCGATAGTTATGGCTGGTGGACCAAAGGTTGAGTCTGAGCTCGAGGTCTTTGAGTTCGTCCATGACGGTATCCAAAAAGGAGCTATAGGCGTAAACCTGGGGAGAAACATCTGGCAACACGATCATCCAGTAGCAATGGCAAAGGCCATCCGAGCAATAATTCACGAGGACGCTACTCCAAAGGAGGCAATGAGCATATTCGAGGAGGAAAGGAGCAAAGAGAAAGATGAAGAGTAGATTTCCGAACTTTGGATAAAAAATGTATTAGAGCGTCTGGTGTATGAAAAAAAGGAAACTCGGTTGGACCGACCTTGAACTGACAACCATCGGTCTCGGCACGTGGGCCATAGGTGGCGGTGGCTGGGAGTGGGGCTGGGGACCACAGGACGATGAGGAATCCATCGCCACCATCCGACGTGCGCTGGAACTCGGGGTAAACTGGATAGATACCGCCCCTATTTACGGATTCGGGCGTTCCGAGAGGATTGTGAGCAAGGCTATTGCCGGATTGCGGGAGAAACCAATCATCGCCACCAAATGCGGTTTGATCTGGGACGAGAGGAAAAAAGTATCCAATTGCCTAAAGGGAGATAGCATTCGAGCCGAAGTCGAGAGGAGTCTCGAGCGCCTCGGCGTAGATGTTATAGACCTCTACCAGATCCACCAGCCCATCCCCGATGAGGACATTGAGGAGGCGTGGGGGACTTTGGCCGAACTCGTGAGGGAGGGGAAGATTCGCTACGCAGGAGTGTCCAACTTTAACGTCGAGCAACTCGAGAGGATCAAGAGCATTCATCCCATAGCCTCCGTCCAGCCCCCATACAACATGCTTATACGCGAAATCGAGGAAGAGTTGCTCGAGTTCTGCGCGGAGAAGAAAATAGGCGTCATAACCTACAGCCCCATGGAAAGGGGCCTGCTTACCGGCAAATTCACCAAAGATCGCGTTAAAAACCTCCCGGAGGACGATCATAGACGCAAGGACCCGATGTTCCAAGAGCCAGAGCTGAGCGTGCACTTGAAACTCGTTGAGAGACTGCGTCCGATTGCGGAAAGAAACGGCAGGACTTTAGCGCAATTGGCGATAGCCTGGGTTCTGCGGCGCCCCGAGGTGACTGCTGCCATAGTTGGGGCAAGACACCCCTACCAGATTGAGGAGACCATTGTGGCAGGAGACTGGGAGCTCTCCGAGGAAGACATCGTCGCCATAGATGAGATGCTAGAGAAACATCAGGAGGAGCTACTATCTGTGGGAAAATCGAAGTAGGAGAAAATTCCAGAAACTTAGAACTTCAAAAAAGCCCAAGTAACCCGCCCAAAAAATGTTGGAGAGTGGACGATAAGTTTTTATAAAGTCGATGTTTAAACTCCTAACTGCAATCCGGATAGGTGATTAAAGTGGGAGCTTCAAGACTACTTGGTGCACTCCTTTGTATTGCATGCGTAGTAGTAGCTGGTCTCCACCTTTACTACGGATATTGGGTTGGACCCAGACCACACCTAGCTTTCGCGCTACCAATTTCCGCTATGGTCCTCGCGGCCTGCGCCATTGGATTTTGGCTTGGCTGGATTATGGCCACCACAAAGCCACCCGCTCCAGTTGCCCCGCCCGAAAAACCGTCGAAGCCTTCAGCAGAAAAAAAGCCCAGAAAGAAACGGGGAAGACCTCGAAAAACAAGGAGATCTAAGAAGGAGTAGCCAGACAGCTACTACGTACTCATTCTTTTTAAGTTAGTGGCTCGTCTAATGCTTAGTGGTGAAAGTTTGAACTTCAGGAAAATTATCCCAGTGGGTTTCCTATTGGCAGTACTCATATTTTCATTTGTCCACCTCTCTATGGCTGGCTCGAAGTATTGCTTCCTTACGACGTCGGACAGCGGGTTCTTCTACGACATTGCCTGCGATATTGAGCAGACAAACGGGATGGTCGAGCGAATAAATCTCTCCCATCCGCCTCAAGGAAATCCGGTTAGCCTTGGCGATCAGTTTCAGCCTTTAGTCGCAGTATTGCTATACAGAGCAACCCACGCTATTAATGAGAGCGTGGAGCTGGAGGATGTAATTCAGTATTTCGCCCCGTTCATTTTCGCTCTCTCCCTGATACCCATCTTTTTGTCCGGGAGAGAACTTGGGGGGAATTTAGCCGGTTGCGCCTCAGCCTTTTTCGCGAGCGTACTCGTTTCCTCCATCTACTGGATGAAAATCGGGGCTTTCGACCGCGAGCCCATGCAACTCCTCCTAGGAGCGTGGGTCTTTTACCTACTCATAAAGATGTTCCGGACTCCCGGGAGATCGGCCCTCAAGTACATGATCCTGTCGGGATTGGTATACGGGTTGTTCTTTCTCACATGGAGGGGTGCTCTTTATATCGGGCCTATCGTGATCGGTGCCATATTGCTCGTGTTTCTCAACTGGATTCTAACTCACTGGGGATCCGCCAGAACCATCGAGGGAAGAATCTTAGCAGGTTTGCGCTCGAATGCCCATCACATCGCGGGAGGGATCGGGATGATCGTCATCGCCAGCTTAATCGCGGTGGGGCTTGGAGGGTACAACACAATGTTTTGGGTTCCTTTCACGCGGCAAGTGCTTGGATTCATCGGCATCGAACTTGGGGGAGACGGTGGCGTATCCTTTCCGAGGTATGCAGGTGAGATGGCACCCCCCGAAAGCTACTTCGACAGCGTCAACAGTATCTACGGGGGAAACACTTGGTTAACGATCTGCGTTTTGCTCCTCGCAACTACCGCTGTGTTGAAAGTTCTTTGGACCCGCAAGCGCGAGGAGTTGATTCTTCTTCCATGGCTTGTAGTGATTTTGGCATTGCCGACCGACCAAGCAAGGTTCTTCCGCCTTTGGTGGCCGATGCTACCACTCTTCGCTGGATTCGGACTCAGCGTGCTCCTCAAATTGACTAAGAGATCCCTGATGGGATACTGGAGTCAAGCATCAAGGTGGGCGAGATATCTTCAGCGTCCCCTTGTCATCGCCCTCGCTGTAGGTCTACTTATGACTCCATTTATCACCAATGCCCGGGCTAACGCTACGGACGCTTGGCCAGCCCCGCACGGAGGGAGCCTCCCGGGCACCCTCTACGACTCCATGTTGCACGCCTTCGAGTGGATTCAGAACAATACTCCAGAGAACTCCATCGTGGCGATCGAGTGGTCGTATGGACACTTTCTTACCGGCGCTGCGAGACGACCAACGGTGACGGATGGCGCCGAGATAAGAGGGGAGGAAGGGGTCTGGGAGAATAAGGCAAATGTTAAACCCCCAGATTACATTTGGTATCGTATCGGCGATAAAGGATATATCTACGGCGTAAACGCTCCCATCAAAGAGTGGAACATCAACGGTAGGAGGATCGACGTGCGAAGATTGTACACTATTTGGGACGACAACGAATTCGCTTGGATCCTCAAGACCTACAGGGACGAATACGACATCCAAGTTGATTACATAGTAGTTGACTCCTTTAGATTCCTGCCCGCCTGGCAAGGGTTTCCCGGGGGAGAACTAACCCTCGATGTGGATGGGAAAACTATAACATTTGATCCCGTAACTCGCACGACTAAGATGGACAATAAATTATTGGAAGGCTTCTTCTTCATGTACGTCCCGGGGGGAGGTTTCCCGGTATACTCCTTCCTGTACTATGACGTCTGCTCCAACCCCCCAGACATCCCCAAAGCTCTGTTAGTATATTATAATGGACGCCAAATTGTCAAAACTGAGCTTGGAGACATCCCGATGGTTGTCCGGATGATGCTCGAACGCAAACTTCCGAGTTATCTCGAAAAGGTATACGTAAGCCCGGAGAGGGAGAGCCGGTCTGGAGTTCCACTTGTCCTCATTTATAAAGTTATTCACGAACCCGAACCGATATCACCTGAAAATTGGACGAATGATAGCACTCCCATCTTCAAATGGGTGGAGCCAGTAGGTAGGGTGAGATACGAAATCCAAGTAGATAACGAAAGAAGCTTCTCCCCGCCCTTCGTCTACCACGTTGATAACGCCATCGGGGGGGAGCACGAATCTTTGCAAGTGCTACCCGATGGAAAATATTATTGGCGCATTCGCTCCTTCGACGACGAAAATAACCCAACAAAATGGTCGTCAACCATGAGTTTTACCGTGGACACTACTGCACCTAGTCAGCCTCACCCAATTGAGCCAACGAGCGACTCGACGCTCGATAATAACATCGTGACATTCAGGTGGAGCGCGGTAGAAGACGCAGAGGGTTACGACCTCATAGTCGACAACGATGAGAGCTTCTCCTCCCCCGTAGTGGATAAAGAGAGCCTTCCCGAGAACTCCTACACCTTGGAATACGGCCTCAAGAACGACAACTACTGGTGGAAAGTCAGGGCTCGGGATGCGGCAGGAAATGTGTCGGAGTGGTCAGATAGTTGGAAATTCGAGATTCGCGCATTACCTCCCAAGCCACCATCATTGCTGTCCCCCGAGGATGGAGCAACCATCGGTGACAACACGCCGACCTTTGATTGGTCCGATGTAGAAGGAGCCTTCAGATACCACATTCAGGTTGACGACAACAGTGGCTTCTCATCGCCGGAAATCGATGAATATGTTACTCCGTCCACGTTCACCGCTTCAAGAGCTTTAGCCGATGGTGATTACTGGTGGAGGGTGGAAGCAAGAGATTCTGCCGGGAACGTCTCGGGATGGTCAGACGTTTGGACCTTCAAGATTGCAACAGGCTGACCTAGGAAATATTTAAGCCGACGCCCAATAGGACCTTGGCGATTAAATGCGACGCCCGCGAGGGACACGAGATCTATTCGGAGAAGAGCTGGCCAGAATCCGCCACGTTGAGCGGGTGATTCTCGATATTTTTAGGAGATACGGCTATCAAGAGGTAGAGACTCCGGTTTTTGAGAGCCTAGAGCTATTTACCAAGAAAAGTGGATCCAGCATAGTCGATCAGATTTACGCATTTAAGGACAAGTCCGGACGCGAACTCGCCCTCAGACCAGAGCTCACCGCTCCCGTGGTCCGGCTTTATAATGAACACCTTAGATCCTCTCCCAAGCCCCTCAAACTTTTTTATTTGGGGCATTGCTTTAGATATGAACGCCCTCAGATTGGGAGAGGTAGATACCGCCAGTTCCTCCAAGCCGGATGTGAGATCATAGGTTCCTCGAGGCCCGAGGCGGACGCAGAAGTAGTAGCACTGACAGCGGAGATAGTTGAGGAGCTTGGAATAAAAAAATGTGAACTCCGGCTCGGGAACGTCCGGCTACTTCGGGAGGTTCTAAAGAGGGCAGGGGTCAGCGAGACTGAGCAGGACCCAATTATGCGCGCAATCGACAGCCGGGACGAAATACGCCTACAAGCGGAACTGGATCGCTGGGGGATAGAAGAAGAGGATAAAAAATTGCTCAAATCGCTTATATCCCTTCGCGGAGGGGAAAAAGTACTGGAAGATGTCAGGGAGCTTATACAAGGATTACCGGAGGCCACAAAGGCGCTAGAGAAAACGAAAAGCATAATAGATCGACTCAAGTGGTTCGGAGTCCACAAATTCTCGATAGATTTTGGGATCTCCCGGGGACTTGAATACTACACAGATTTCGTGTTCGAACTCTATTCTGGGGGAATCCAACTTGGGGGTGGGGGAAGATACGACAATTTGATCGAACTACTCGGAGGTGAACCGTGTCCAGCCGTCGGGGTGGGATTAGGCGTAGATAGAATAGCCGACGCACTGGAAAGGCATGGAGTAGAGACTCCAGAGGACCGACTTGACTGTATGGTGTTGCCCACCACCGATGAAATAATCGGGGAGGCCCTCAGAATCGCTGGAGAACTTCGGAGGGCGGGCTTTTCAGCCGATGTTGACCTGATGGGCCGGAGTCTAAGCAAGGGGCTCTCATATGCAAACTCTCGAAAAGCCAAATTTGCAGTCGTGGTGGGGCCCAGAGATTTGAAAGTTGGAAAAGTTACTATCCGAAAAATGAAAAGCGGTGAACAGGAAAGGGTAGACAGGAAAAGGTTAACGGAGTTCCTGAGTTTGGGCTAGCCCTACTTTCTTAGCTATTTCCAACATCTTCAGCGCGTCTTTCTCCAAGATCGGCGACTCACAAATTACCGTTGGCCGGATTCCCATCTCGACGAAGGCTTTGGCGAGGGGTTCGAACTTAAGATCCCCCTCTTCGAGCACCAGATGGCTACGCTCGTTGCCGTTGGAATACTCGACCCCCGTGAAATGGGTGTGTATGTTTCTGACAACGTCCGCTCCGAGTTTCTCCTCCACCCGCCGCAAGAGAGCCAAGAAATCTCCCGTCTTCCGCAGGCACCCATTGCACCTCGCGTGAACGTGAGCGAAGTCCAAGACCGGAAGGTGACCCGTAATCTCAGCGACGGCCAACACCTCATCTAGAGTTCCAAATTGCTTCTGCCGACCCATCGTTTCGATACCGGCCTTTACCCCACGGGGGAACTCTACCTTCTCGAGATTTCTGACGACCGCCTCAATCGCCTCCTTGCTACCCAGTTCGCCGTAAAATCCCGCGTGAAACGTTACTACATCAGCCCCAAGGATACCCGCGATATCTACCGCCCGCTGCAATCGTTCCAAGCTCTTGTCCACTATCTTCTCCTTGACTGAGCAAAAGTTAATGTAATAGGGGGCATGGACACTGAGCTTCACGCCCTCAGCCTCGGAGACCTTCCGGACCTCTTCCGCCTGTTCGGGACTCATCCTCACCCCACGCACGAATTGAACCTCCATGGCATTCAACCCAAGCTTGGCCACCGCCCTTACCCCTTCAATTATCCCTTTGCCTTTAGCCTCAAGCGGGATGCCGGCAGGTCCTATGTAGATCATTTATAACTTCCGAACTTTGGTTGTGTCTAGGGTGCAAAAATCTATCGCCAACGATAGACCAAGCGTTGCCAAGCGACTATCATCCTGTGCGCTACAGTGACGTGAGTTAGGACGGCCACTAGCACTACAGCGTAGTTGACGCAGCCAATAATCCCCCCCACCGCCAAAATTAATATCCTTTCACCGCGCTCCGCTATCCCTACCGCGAGCTTTCCAGTACCGGAGGCCTCAGCTCTTGCCCTAGTGTAGCTCACCATTAGGCTTCCGGCCAAGGCTAGGACCCCCCAGAACCAGCTCGGCTGCCCTGCGAACTCCGCCAGCCCTCCCCATATTATGCCAGCGAGGATGGCAAAATCGACGTATCTATCCAGAACCGAATCCAAAATCCCCCCGAAGAGCGTTGGACCACCAGTCATGCGCGCTACAGCGCCGTCGATAGCATCGAAGAACCCCGAGAGCAACAAAATGGCCCCAGCCCGAGCTGGCTCCTGCAACGCGAAGAGAACTGCTGCGAGGGAGCCCAGAAGGGCCCCTATAACAGTAAGGGTGTTCGGTCCAAGCCCTACCTCGGCAAACGGCCTCGCCAGCGCGTTGATCCATGGATCGATTTTTTCGCGTGCACTACTTAACATTGCGGTGCCTCAAAAAAGCTTCTTGTTAAGCTTGGCGAAGTACTCCCTCGCCTGGCGCATCAGTTCCCTTCCCTTAGGGGTAATCGCGTAGTACTTGCGGGAAGGTCTCTTGCGTTGCCGTTGTAGCTGAACCGTGACATAACCCCTTTTCTTTAGCCTGTATAACACCGTGTAGGATGTCACCAATGGGGGCTTCCACCCATACCTCTCTTGAATTTCCTTCCTTATCTCGTATGCATACATTGGGCGCTCTTGAAGTAGGCGTAAGACGTATGGCCACATCAACTCCCTCGTCGTCTTGCGCTCGAGCCTTTGCATTTCCAAAAACAGTCCCTCGCTAGAGCTTATCCCACAACCCTTATAAGTTTTGGAATGCGATATATTTCGGATTTAAAAATAAATTTTGCCTCACTTTGGGGGTTGATGGATATGGGTAAGATAAGAGTCGCAATAGCAGGAGTTGGGAACTGCGCCTCCTCCCTAGTCCAAGGTGTGGAGTATTATAAAGACGCGAGGGAAGACGAGTTCGTGCCGGGTCTGATGCACGTCAACTTCGGAGGATACCACATTGGGGACATAGAGTTCGTGGCGGCCTTCGACGTCGATGCCAATAAGGTCGGAAAAGACTTATCGGAAGCCATCTTCACGAAGCCAAACTGCACGACGAAGTTCCACGACGTCCCAGAACTCGGAGTTGAGGTGATGATGGCCCAGGTTCACGACGGACTGGGAAAGTACCTGAAGGGGATAATCCCCATCGACAGAACCGCTACCCCCGTCGAAGTAAGCAAGGTGTTGGAGGAGAGGAACGCAGACTTGCTTGTGAGTTACATGCCGGTCGGTAGCTACAAGGCCTCGAGGTATTACGCCGAGGAGTGCCTGAAGGCCGGGTGTGGATTCATCAACTGCATACCCGAGTTCATAGTGTCCGACAGAAAGTGGGGGAAACGATTTGAGGAGGCCAACATCCCCTGCGCGGGCGACGACATAAAATCGCAGGTCGGGGCGACAATTCTGCACCGGACCATAGCGAAGTTGCTCTTAGACCGAGGGGTGAAAATCGAGGAAAGCTATCAGTTGAACATCGGCGGGAACACCGACTTCTTAAATATGCTCGAAGAGGAGCGACTGAGTTCAAAGCGGGTGAGCAAAACGGAGGCTGTGGCTTCTCAAGTCCCGTACGAAATCCCGTTGAGAATAGGCCCCAGCGACTACGTCCCATTCCTCAAAGACAACAAGATCTGCTACATCAGCATAAAGGGCAGGAAGTTCGGGGATGTCCCAATTACCATAGACGTAAAGCTTTCGGTCGAGGATTCTCCGAATAGCGCTGGGGTGGTTGTAGATGCCATCAGAGCCGTGAAGATAGCTCTCGACCGAGGAATAGGTGGACCCCTCACAAGCATCTCGGCCTACTGTTTCAAACATCCACCGGTACAGATGCCCGATACCGAGGCCCGACGAGCTGTGGAGGAGTTCATAGCTGGAAAGAGGGAGAGATAGTGTGGAAGAAATACTGGACGCAGTAGTGGTAGGACACGTAACCATTGACGTAAACTCCCTGCCATGGGGCGTAATGGGGAATATGCTCGGCGGTGCACCCACCTACGCCGGGCTCACCCTAACCACCCTCGGAAAAAGGGTAGGGATAGTGGCCAAAGTCGGTAGCGATTTCCCAGAGCGATTTTCATTCGTGTACAGCAAGCTAGGTTTGGACACGGAGGGGATCATAACGGGAGGCGAGGAGACCACCACTTTCGAGAACATCTACGATGAAAAGGGGAACCGGGAACAGAGATGCAAGGTCTTGCCGAGCAAGATCTCCCCCGACGAGGTACCAGAAATCTACAAGGACGCTAGAAGCTTCTACGTGTCCCCTATCGCTGGAGAAGTTACGCTGGAGTTGTTAAAGTCCCTGAAAAGGAAACACAACTTAGTCATGCTGGACCCCCAAGGCTTCTTCCGAGAAATCGATGGAGAGGGGAGGATTCAAAATCGAGAGCCACCAAACCTGGAAGATCTTCTCAAGAACGTCGATATAGTGAAAATAGGGAAGGAGGAACTTGAAACCCTCGCCAAGGCGCCGGAGAACCTCCTAGAGGAACTCAGAGACATGGGCCCGAGGATAGCGATAGCAACTCACGGAAAGGACGGGTGTATGGTACTATCAGATGAAGGGCTCACTAAGGTGAAAAGCTTGGGGGTGGCCGCGAGGGACCCAACGGGAGCCGGGGACGTCTTCGGAGCAGCATTCCTCTCCCGATACTTGGACACCCATAATGCCGCTGAATCGGCAAAGTTTGCATCAGCCGCTGCTGGATTGAAAATTGAGTACAGGGGGCCGATAGGCTTTCCAACGGAGGATGAGGTCCTGAAAGCTATGGAGCGCCTGTCCCCTTAATTTCTTCATCAATAAGTCTTGGCCATCAGAACACACGTCTTAGTTTTTTTCCCACAAATTGGACATTTCCCCGCAACCTCTTTCCCCTCAAACTCTAGACCCAACACGTCCGCACCGGTTTCCTCCTCCAGCTTAAGTCCACAGCTCTCTTTACCACACCAAGCGATCCGGACAATCCCGCCTTTCTCCTTCAAGACTCGTGTTGCTGATTCCGTGTCCCCAACCTCATGGATTCGTTCTTCGAAAAACTCCTTGGCCCTCCGGGTGAGATTCCTCATTATTCCGTCGAGGAGTTTCTTAACCTCCGCGACGAGATTCTGGCGGGGAGCCTCCATCCTCTCACCCGTATCCCGTCTGACAAGGGTCACTTGCCCACGCTTGATATCGTTGGGGCCTATTTCCACTCTTACGGGCACACCGCGACGCTCCCAGCGATAGTACTTGTCTCCTGGTCGCAGATCTCGATCGTCAAGATGCGCCCTAATCATCCCTCCTTTTAGCTCGTTCGATACCTCTTCGGCCTCTTTCTGGACCTCCTTCTCCTGCCCCTTGTATGGAATCGGGACGACCACCACCTGAATTGGGGCGATAACGGGGGGGAGGCAGAGTCCGCGGTCATCCCCGTGGACCATTATCACGGCAGCGATCACCCTGTCCGAGATGCCATAACAGGTCTGGTACACGTGCTGATGTTTTCCTTCCAAGTCCTCGTAAGTTACACCATACACCTTGGAGAAATTTTGACCTAAGTTGTGGACGGTCGCTATCTGGAGAGTCCTGCCATCCGGAGCCAAAGTATCGAAGGCGACCGAGTACTCGGCGCCGGCGAAAGTATCCCACGGCGGGCGGCGGGTGATCACGTAAGGAATACCGAGCCTGTCGAAAAATTGCTTGTAGATCCGAACTCCCTCTTGAACCTGCTTATCAGCCTCCTCCCTCGACGCATGAGCTGTGTGGGCCTCCTTAAAAGTGGTAACCTCGCGGAGCCTGATGAGAGGCTTTGTCATCTTGGTTTCGTAGCGGAAGATGTTGACAACTTGGTATATCTTAACCGGAAGATCCGCATGGGAGCGAATCCAAAGTTTCAGCATCGGATAAATCGAAGTCTCAGAGGTAGGCCGGAGCGCCAGTGGAATGTCAAGCTTAGTTGATCCGCCGTGGGTGACCCAATACACCTCGTTCTCAAATCCCCGGATGTGCTCGGCCTCTTTTTCGAAGATATCCCTCGGAATCAGAAGAGGGAAGAGAACCTCTTCGTGACCGGACTTTTCTAAGAGTTCGCGAATGATTTCGAGAATGTGGTTTCGGAGTCTGAGGCCGTAGGGTCGCCAGACATATAAACCCTTAACTGGATAACGCGTATCCATCACATCCGCCTCACGGAGGGCCTTGTTGAACCAAGAGCTAAAGTTCCCTTGCCAACTCTCTCGCTTCATCCTTCTCATCCACCTCAAGTCCGCAAGCTACGAACTTAAGTTTTTAGATTCACCGGTGGGGGCCCTCTATAAGAAGCATAATGAAGAGCCTTTTTTTGGCGCTACATGAAGGCCTCAGCGTCCCTTCGACTCTTCTCAATCAATCCCTCGAACTTCTTTGCTACCTCTTCTAGACTTTCCCCGTAATTCGCCTCCCGCGACCGTCTCCGCCTAACCCTCACGAAAATTGGATGGTTAACCGCTTCGCCTACTATCAGAGCTTCGCCTACGGGCAGAGCCGAGATCATATCCGCCGTCTCCTTCGTTATACGTTCCGACGATCTTTTGATGTGATCCAGATCGTATGGATTCGTCACCCGGAGTATCACGTTGGTATTGGCCTGCGAGAGGATAGTCGTTGACAAGCGCACGGGACGTTGGCTGATCAACACCAAAGAAGCATAGAACTTTCGCCCCTCCCTCGCTATAGTCTTAAGTATTGAACTTGAAATCGCCGTCTCGTTCGATGGGGCGAACTGATGTGCTTCTTCAAGAAAGAGGACAAACGGCGAGATCTCATTCGCCTTGCGGGCGTCGAAGAGCTTTCTGGCAACATACGTCACAATTACTTGCTTCTTTCGTAAGTTCAGTACATCACTGAGGTCCAGAATCACAGCGCGCCCGGGGCGGACAAGAGCCTCCCAGTGGGGATAGTCATTCTCCCCGAAGATCCCAAGGGTCCTGATATCATAGAGCCTGTCCAACAATGCTTGGCGCAAGTTCCGATTGGAATCTCCATCTTCCTGAACACATTTGATGATGTCATCAAGGTCGTAAGGCCTACCGCTAGATTGAAAATCCGTGCGCAGTTTCCTTATAACTTGGGCCAGTTCCCTAGTCTGACTACCAGACATGTCTGGAAGGAACTCTCTGAACCGATATGCACTGAGGTTTGGTACACCTATCCGGACATCGTTACCTTTCACCACGCTCACTTTGTCGGAGAAATCATCTCCATTCCCGGAGGATTCCCCAATGGATACGTACTCGCCGTGGACGTCTACCACAACCACTCCCAAGCGTCCACTATCGCTGGGGCGACTTAGCAACTCCTCAATTAATACCGTCGCGGTATGACTTTTTCCGGCCCCGCTCATTGCTAGGATTGCCAAGTGCTTTCGGAAAAGTTTAGTCAGATCCAGCTTGACCGGGACCTCATGATAACGCAACTTTCCGATCTCGATCCCGCCGTCTTGATCGAACCCCAGGAATCTAGTCAAAACTTCCGGACTTGTTTCATATACTTTCTGACCCGGGGACGGTGGGAAGCCCACCTGTTCCAAACCATTTTCCGTCTGGAGCCCAACTATTCGGGCTTTGGCAATTATGTATTCCCAACGATCAGCTGGGAATATCGACGTCAGTGCCTTTCCTCCTCGCTCGTATTCCCCCACGGAGTCCGGGCGCGTGAAGTATCTATTCGTCTTCATCACGTTCTCAACGCAGGCGATTGCTTTACCTTCCTCCGTCTGAAGCTCGACAAACTGACCGCGACGTACTGGAATGTCCCGCGACCTCTTGGTGACCACGAAGGAGAACTCTGAAGGAGTAGGCCCATCTATAGTACATATGACAGTTCCTATCTCCGCACTCATTGAAATGGTCCCCTCCTCCGTCTGAGCTCCATCGGCGCAAACGGCTCAAGACGGCTAATTATGTCATCCGCAATTATAGCGAGCTCCTCTTCAGCAAGCCTCGCACGGGCATCAGCCTCGATCAGCACCGTCGGGATCGCACACGAACTGTGATCTCCCGAAAGAGCATAAACCAGAGAAGCTAGGCGATCGGCTATCCTGGAAACTTCTCCTGAGGTATCCATAAATTCCACCCTAATGGGAAAATCGAACGGAACCGTTTTCACGTAGAAAGTATAGGCGTGCCTCGCCCATTTCCCCAAGTCTCCTAGCACCTTCCCTGAAGAATCTGTGCATTTGATCGCAAAGCTTCGCTCACCAACACTAAGCAGGTAGTTGAGAAACGCTGTGTCGCACGAACTAGAAAACACCTCATCGTTGTCGCTCAGCACTTTCAGATCTTCCTGGGAGAGCACCCCCTTTTCAGCGAGAGGTGGCAGTACCTTCTGCCGGAGGATGTTCAAGCACCTGGAACCCCTGCTGTCCTTTACGGCCCCGGCCAAGATAACACCAAGCCCCTCACAGTCCTCGTAAAGCCCTAGGAAAGCCTCAATGAGTTTACCGTAAAGGTCGCGAAGCTGAGGACTTCTTGGGGCCTTGTCGAGATATTGAGGAAGAACTGATCCGTCAAGCAAAAGGACATCCACCTCGTGCTCCTTTAGAGCTTCTCGGGCGACCCTGAGTTCGATCAATTGTCTTTGGATCCCAGTCATCAGCTCCAGCTCCCTGGAGTCCAAAAGCTGATCCACACATATCAGTTGGGGGGTTGGGAGCGCGCTTGGGTGATAGTCAAAGCTAGAGAGCCTACCATTTCTGTAACGGAATGCGACAGCTACCGCGCGCACGAGGATTAGATCGAGCCCGTGCATCGACCGATTTAGTACTCCCCCGTCCACTCCCATGACCGCACCATCAGAAAGCGGGTCTGCCTCAACCTCAAAAACGAGCCTATCCTCCATCATTTCGCCTTTGGCCTCCCCATCCGTTATGCCCAAGTTAAATTTGCGCTTTAACCTAGAGAGAACACCGGCGACCGAACGATACCTCCTCCCCCGATCTCTTATTCGCTTGACTATCTTGTCCAGAGCCACTTCCAGATCGTGGTACTCCCCAACGAGAACCCGACTTTCCGAGGATATCAAACACTTGCCTCCTCTATTACTTTTTTACCGGTAGAGGAGAAAACGGACTCGCTTTTAAGTTAAATGGGGAGAGAGATGACCGAAAGTAATGGGTGAGAGAGTGCACCTTTCCGCAGCGATCGAGCTGACTAGACCCCACAACTGCCTCCTCGCCGGAGCGGCCGTCGCAGTCGGGGCCATAGTTGCTTCGGGAGGTTTTTCCTCCCTCGAGCTGGCCAAAATCGCCCTTGCATTCGCGGTAGCGTGTGTGATCTCGGGGGCCGGAAACGCCATTAACGATTACTCCGACAGGAAGATCGACGCGACGAATAAACCATGGCGCCCGATACCCTCTGGCAGGATTGATGAACGTGCCGCTCTTTCCCTTAGCATCGGGTTGTTCGTCGTCGGAATTGCGGTATCCTCCCTTGTGAATCTCCCGGCCTTCCTCCTCGCCTGTTTCAACTCGCTGGTCCTAGTAGCCTATGCCTGCCACCTCAAGCGCTGTGGACTCGCCGGAAATATCGCGATCGGCTACCTCGTAGGGTCAACTTTCCTCTTCGGAGGGCTAACTGTGGGAGAAGTAGGAGCGGTTGGCGGGGCGGTTGGCGTCCTTTCAGCGATGGCAGCGCTCTCGACTGCTGGACGCGAGCTAGTCAAGGATGTCGAGGATATGCCTGGGGACCGAAAGCTTGGAGCGAGAACCTTTCCCATCAAGCATGGAGAGCGGGCGGCTGCGGCACTTTCGGGAGCCCTCGTCCTCGCGGCGGTCCTTCTCTCCCCGCTCCCGTATTTGCTCGGGATCCTGGGGTGGCAATACTTGTGGATAGTATTTTGCTCCGTAGTCGTATTCGTCGGCGGAAGCGCACTAATGATTCACGATCCAGCGAGAGAAACGGCAGGACGTGTCTCCTTCATGTACAAACTCGCCATGGGGATCGGGCTGCTGGCATTCCTCGTCGGCGCGTTATCCGCTTCTTAGTAAATTGAACTTTGTCGGCGGGAAGTCCCCGTCCGTAAGAGAGGGATGAGGGCAGACATGCTTACGAAGGCATGGGGAGGGAGTCACTCCTTCAACCATTTGTATGGGTTGAACTCCGATGCTAGGCCAGCATATTTGAGCCAATCGTGTCCAGGAAGGGCCCTCGTACCCCGCCGGAGCACCTCGGCATTCACATTGACCCACCGATTCCCGGACCGAATGTAAACCACAGCCAAAAGGCGCTCGGCTCCCGTCAGGTCCCTGTATGGACGCCCACTCCTGCTCTTGGCCAAGTCATCGAAGTCCAAGTAAACTGTGGTCCCGGGGGGGCAAAGCTTGTGAAGGATCTCCTTAGCCACATTGTAACCTGTCTCGTAGGATTCTGGCGCGTCCACCCCGGCAAGCCTCAATCTCTCCTCGGCACCCTCAGCTATACCTTCCCGGCTCCTGTCAAGCTTTTTTATTTGAATGTCCAGTGTGTCACCGTCGATTACCTCCTTCACAAATGCTATCGCCTCGTAGTGCGGACCAAGAGGGGCTACTGGACGCTGGCCTCCCAAGTAAAGCTCAAAACCCGACGTGCAAATGGCAATCGCGGTGGCCAAGCATGCGATGACCATTAACCAGCTCTTTCTCAAATTCCCACTGAGGTGTTGGGAGAAGGAGTTTATTAAAGAAAGCCCGAATAGGATTTTATAGAAGAGTTGTTATATATATAACAAGAATCGGGGGTATTTTGTGATGAAAGTGCTGTTCGTTTGGGATGTTAAGTCCAGAGGATCCCCAGCAACACGCTTCTATCGTGAGCTCTGCGGATACGACTACGAAACGATAAAAGGAAAATCGCACTCAAATGGTGTCCTCGACGAGTTGCCGAAGGGCAAGTGGGAGTTCGTGAGCAGAAGTGCTTTACTTGTGGATGAGAGATATGCATCTAGGGTTGTAAGTGTCTTCAGAAAGTTTGACGAGTACATCGAATGGAAAAATTTTAGGGTTGTGGAAGGCGAATAACGAGCAGGTGCGTCCAAATGGCTAAGGAGCTTAGGTTGACCGTTGCCGAGGCGCGGCGCCAAGCCGACGTCGGGCGGAGTATTGCCCGCATCGACGAGAAGGCGATGGAGGAATTGGGAGTAAGGCAAGGAGATATAGTGGAGATAACGGGGAGCAAAAGTAGTGGCGCCATTGCACTCAGGAGCTACCCCGAGGACAAGGGACTGAACATCATCCGCATGGATGGCCTCTTACGCAGAAACTCCGGCGTAGCCATAGGGGAGAAGGTTCGAGTGAGGAAGGCCGATGTAAAGGAGGCCAAAAGGGTCACCATAGCCCCCGCCGATGCACGTATACAAATCCTAGGGGCTGATCAGGCCCTCAAGCGAAGCTTGCTCGGGCGCCCGCTCTCGAAGGGAGATCTGGTGACGCCCACAGGCATGGAAAGTCAGGTTCAGTGGGGAGCAGACTCTATGCTCTCCCACTTCTTCGGTGAATTCTTTGGACAGGTGCCGTCGAGCTTCGGCTTAGGAGAAATAAGATTTGTAGTCACCAATACCGAGCCAAAGGGGATCGTGCTGGTCACTGACATGACGGAGATAGAGATCTCCCCGAGAGCCGTAAAGGTAGAGGAGGTAGCAGTTCCCACAGTAACTTATGAGGATATCGGCGGACTGAAGGAAGAGATTCAGCGCGTACGCGAAATGATTGAACTTCCCCTCCGCCACCCTGAACTCTTTGACCGCTTGGGAATCGAACCGCCGAAGGGGGTTCTGCTTCACGGCCCGCCCGGTACAGGGAAGACCCTCATCGCGAAGGCGGTAGCAAACGAATCGGACGCAAACTTCATCTCGATAGCCGGACCTGAAATCATGTCGAAGTTCTACGGGGAATCGGAGAAGAAGCTCCGAGATGTATTCCAAAAGGCGGAGGAAAATGCCCCCTCGATAATCTTCATCGACGAGATAGACGCGATCGCGCCGAAGAGGGAGGAGGTCACGGGTGAAGTCGAGCGTAGGGTCGTCTCTCAGTTACTAACCCTGATGGATGGACTTAAGGCCCGCGGCAAAGTTATCGTGATCGGAGCAACCAATCGCCCCAACGCCCTCGACCCAGCACTAAGGCGACCTGGAAGATTCGACAGAGAAATCGTGATCGGGGTTCCCACGCGGGAGGGCAGAAAGGAAATCCTCCAGATCCACACGCGTGGCATGCCACTAGCCGAGGATGTCGATCTCGATGCCATCGCCAGTGCGACCCACGGATACGTGGGGGCCGACTTGGCCGCCCTAGCTAGGGAGGCGGCCATGAACGCGCTACGTAGAGTTCTCCCCGAGATCAAACTTGAGGAAAAAATCATCCCCCCGGAGACATTGGAAAAGCTCAAGGTGACCAAGAAGGACTTTCAGGATGCGATGCGTCAAGTCGAGCCTTCGGCGATGCGGGAAGTCTTGGTTCAGGTTCCAAACGTGCGCTGGAAGGACATCGGCGGACTGAAGCGCGTCAAGCAGGAGCTGCGTGAGGCCATAGAATGGCCGTTGAAATACCCCGATGCCTTCAAGAGGGTCGGTATCGAGCCTCCTCGCGGCATACTGTTGTACGGTCCGCCCGGCACAGGGAAGACCCTGCTAGCGCGTGCGGTGGCCACCGAGGGCGAGGCCAACTTTATCCCGATCAAAGGCCCCGAACTCCTCTCGAAGTGGGTTGGGGAATCCGAGCGAGGAGTGCGCGAGACCTTCCGTAAGGCTCGAACGGCTGCCCCGGCCGTAATCTTCTTCGATGAGATCGATGCCATGGTTCCTAGGCGCGGATCGGGATTCGGCGATTCCCACGTGACGGAACGCGTGCTCTCCCAGTTGCTGACAGAGCTGGATGGTTTGGAGAAGCTCGAGAACGTAGTTGTGATCGGAGCAACAAACCGGCCGGACTTAATCGACCCAGCCCTCCTCAGGCCTGGGCGCTTCGACCGCCTTATTTACGTGCCACCTCCGGATAAGGAGGCTAGGCTGGAAATCCTCAAAATCCATACTAGGAAGATGTCGCTAGCGAAAGATGTGGACTTAGAGAGCATAGCGGAAAGTACGGAGGGATTCAGCGGATCCGACTTAGCAGCGCTCTGCAGGGAGGCAGCGATGCTGGCTCTGAGGGAGGACCTAAAGACCAAGGAGGTTAAAATGGAGCACTTCCTGCGCGCGATGGGAGGGATAAAGCCGAGTATCACGAAAGAGATAGCTGAAGCCTATCAAAAATTTGGAGAGCAGAAAGCAAAGGAGATTGGAAAGGAAGTTAGCGCATACTATTGAAGGCCCGTAGTCAACCTTTTAAATTGGGGGGATTTAAGAAAACCGTAAGGCTTTTCTGTTCAGTCCTAGAATAGCGAGAGGGAATAGGATGAAAGTCAAGGATGTAATGACAAAAAAAGTGCAGAGTGTAGAGGTCCCAGGAAACCGCGAGGAAGCGCTGGAACTCCTAAGAAAACTGCGGGTTAGTGCCCTTCCGGTTCTCAAGCGTGGAACTCAGGAACTCGTCGGGATGGTAAGGCTCCGGGACTTCTTCGAGAACCCGGATGAAGACCAGTTGGGCATGCTAGTCAACCGCGATGTTCCCACGGTCCAAGAAGACGACTCGCTCCGGGATGCCGCTCGGAAGATGTTGGAAACCAGCTCGCGTCGCCTTCCCGTGGTCAGGGACGGAAACCTCGTCGGGATAATCACCGTCCGGGATATAGTTCACAGAGCCATCGCTGAGATGGACATTAAGGATCCAGCATCCAAATACATGCAACGACCGCTCGCAACCGTGTGGGAAGGAACGCCATTGCAAGTCGCAGTCGAAATTATGGGACTAGCCGAGGTTCGAGCATTGCCCGTAATTAACGAGGAGGGAGAACTCGTCGGCATAATTGACGACTCCGACATCATTGCAGTGAGTGAGATCGAGACGGAATCGAGAATAGAACAAATGAAAGGACGCAGCGAGGGGGACAGCTGGACCTGGGACAGCGAAGACCGAATCTACATAACCAAGAAGAGACTCAAACCCCCGAAAAAGCCAGTTAAGGAAGTAATGTCGAGGGACCTGATAACTATCGGCAGACGAACTTCTGTCAGTGAATGCGCTAAGTTGATGAAAGAGAAAAACATAGAACAGGTGCCCGTCGTTACGGCCGAGGGGAATTTCATCGGCATGGTTCGAGATGAGGACCTCCTCCAGGCGCTGTAGAAAGCTCTAACACCCGAGTCGATTCATTTCTCACCTGCATGAACCAGAAACTGGCAATTTTTTAGGTTCGAAAATCATTCAAGGTTGGGTGAGCGAATGCTATCGAGCAAGCACGAGAAGGTCATGGAGATCGCGAAGAGGAGAGGGTTTATCTGGCCAGCCTTTGAACTGTACGGAGGAGTGGCCGGGTTTTACGACTTCGGCCCCCTTGGGACCCTCCTGAAGGAAAAAATAATACAAAAGTGGCGCGAGTATTTCGTTATCCGAGAAGGCTTCTTTGAAATAGATTCCCCCTCAATCACCCCCGAGGAGGTCCTGAAGGCCAGCGGACACGTCGATCACTTCGTGGACGCCATGACGGAGTGTAAAAAGTGCGGAGCTGCATTCAAAGTTACGGATCTCGTGAAGGAAAAAACGGGCCGGAGCGTGGAGGGAAAATCCAAGGAGGAGATGGAGAGCCTCATAAAAGAACACGAGATTCGATGTCCCGAGTGCGGTGGCGAGTTGGGAGAAATCTACGACTTCAACGCCATGTTCGAGACCACCGTTGGAGCGGGAAAGAAGAAGATCGCATACCTGCGCCCGGAGACCGCACAAGGGATGTTCATAGATTTCAAACGCCTCCAGAGGTACGCGCGGGGGAGGTTACCGTTTGGGGTAGCCCAGATAGGGAAGGGTTACCGGAACGAGATCTCCCCTAGGCGCGGAGTGATCCGGCTGAGAGAGTTCACAATGGCCGAGATCGAGATCTTCTTTGACCCGGAGAATCCCACCCATCCCGAATTTAGGGAAGTTGCAAGCGAAAAACTCCGACTCTTGCTCGCAACCGACCAGGAGAGGGGCACGGAAAAATTTACGGAAGCGACAGCCGAGGATGCCCTGAGGGAGAACATCGTTTGCAGTCAGTTAATGGTCTACAACATGGCGCGCGCGAAGCTCTTCCTCACTAGCTTGGGGATCCCGGAAGAAGCAATCAGGTTCCGAGAACAGACCCCAGGCGAGCGAGCGCACTATTCGAGCGAGACGTGGGATGTCGAAGTCTGGACGGAGGGGTTCGGCTGGGTGGAGGTCGCCGGTCTAGCGTACCGCACGGACTACGATCTCTCCAGACACGCGAAGTTCAGCAAAGAGGATCTAACTATGTTCGTGCAGGACGAAGGGGGAGCTGGGAAGAAAATTTTGTGCCACGTCGTCGAGCCCTCATACGGCATAGACCGTCTCCTTTACTGCGTCCTCGAGCACTCCCTCTCGGAGGAAAACGGTCGCCCCTTATTGAGATTAAAGAAGGAACTCGCCCCGGTACAAGTCGGAGTGTTCCCGCTCCTGAAACGAGATGGTTTACCTGAGAAGGCCAGAGAAGTTCTCAAGAAACTTAGAAGTGAGAAATTCATCACAGAATACGATGACTCGGGCAGCATCGGGAGACGGTACGCCCGGGCGGATGAGATCGGCGTGCCTTATTGCGTTACAATAGACCATCGGACTTTGCAGGACGAAACGGTGACGATCAGGGACCGAGACACAAAGGACCAAATCCGGGTGAAGATCGGGAACCTTCCTAGGGTTCTGCAGGAGTTGCTTGAGAATAGGGTGGAGTTCCAGCAGGCGGGGGAGCTTGTTCTTCCAAAGTCTAAGGCAGAATCCACAGAAAGACGATAAGCGGAACCGCGACAAATAGGGAGATCACGGTGAGATAGAAAACTATCGCCCCATGAAGACGGAGATCAAGCCCGAAGTTTTGAGCTAAAATTAAATTGAAAACCCCGGGGGGCATTACCGATAAGAGCATAGAAGCCCCCGCGGCAGGCCCCGATCTCTCGAAGCCGAGCAACATTATGGCTGCAAAGGTTACAAGCGGGCACACCAAGAAGCGTATTGCTCCGACCATCGATATCTGGGAGAGGTATTTTCTGGGATCTACAAGCGGCATTTGATAACCAGCGGTCAGCAACATCAGGATGACCTCGGGATCTGCGAGTTTGTCTACCCACTCTTGGGCCGCAATGGGGAAGCTAACATCAAATCCCACAAAAAGCATGGCGGCTATGAGGGCAAAAGCCGCCGGGAACGTCAGTACGCTAAGCACGACCTCCCTAGGGCCCATTCTCTTCCCCGAACCTCCAGATGCCAGTACCACACCAACGGTGAGATGGATGACGCCCATAGTCACCGCATAGGCGCTGGCGGCGCCCAACCAGTCGACGTTCACCACTGCGACCACAGCGAGGCCAAGAAAGGTGTAGTTCATGAAAGAGGAGTTGATGAAGACCGCTATGCTCTCTTCCCCACCCATTTTAGTAATATGAGTCAAAACGGCGGATGTCGCCGCAGTCGCCCCAAGGCCCACGAGCGCTAGCACCGCCCCGCCCCCGAGAGAGAAAATATCCGCGTGCTTGACTGCCACGGAGCCAAAAACCAGCGCGGGCAATACCGCCCAGAGTACTAAGGCGCGGATGAGCCGGAAGAGGGGCCTCAGCGCACCGGTCCTGCGGGCGAGGACCCCCGCGCCTAGGGGGGCCAACACCAACAGCGCTGGGCGCACGAGCGACGCATACGTGACCAACTTTTCCACACCCAAGGGATTCCGATTCCGCCTTTAATCGGCTCAGAGTAAGTTTTTCCCACGGATAAGGATTACTACATCACCTGCAACCGTCCTAAAATCCCTTATCAAACCGTACACCGGTCTGACGCGGGATTTTTTGCGCCTCGACCTCCATCTTCGCGGGTGGCACGGCCACCTCCGCTGAAGGCTGCATCCGGCGCCATTCGGGGGGGAACGTGGCTCCCCACATCCTTAGTCCACCAGCGGATAGCAATAATAAGGAGATAGGAGTGTGGTGGGTTAACGACTATACCAATAATCCAGACTATGGCAGCTGGATATCATATTGCGACGTCAATGCTGAGGGTTTTTACAACAATCTCGGTAGCAAGGGCTTCACGAAGAGGTTTAAATAAGGGTGACGGCAACGCTTTGGAAAAAACATTTCGAAAAGTCGGGAGTTGGGGGCTTGGATTACTCTTATGCTGATGCCGTCGACTTTGTTTATTTTGCGGGACATGGGCGTTCGGATGGCTTCCGTTTTGGGGTCAACGGAGACGGCGATGGCTCCCACACTTACAAGGTTCATTATTCCGAGGCCCTGTGGGGCGACAAGGATCTAGAATGGATTTTCATTCATGCATGTCGAGTTCTTAACCACGAAAACTGGACTCGTTGGAAGCCCGCTTTTAATGACCCCCCAATACTCCATGGAATGACAGGGTTCCATACAGTAATAACCGCGGGCCAGGGTCTCCTCGGCGGACAATTTGCAGCATATCTGACTGATCAGTTTGGACCGTTCAGCATAAAGGACGCTTGGCAGAAAGCTACTAAAGCTGTGTTTAATGCTACTGATAAGGAGGCTGCTGTTTGCGCGGTGTGGATATATAATTATGGCGTCTACGTTAAATACTGGGATGAGTACCTTCCCGGCTACGGAAGCGGGATGATGTCTGATCCAAGCGGCACCACATATATTGGATACGTCAAATGGACATGTAAATTGTGATTGGTATGAGGGGAAGATTGAAGAAAGCAGCGATTGTGGCGGTGGTTCTATTGGGGTTATCTTTCGGTTATTTCGCCTTATTTCAACATAGCCCCTCTCAGGAGGGGAAATTCCTAGGGCCGATCACCACCTACGTTTTCGATTGTCCCTCACCGGAGGTTCCCCATTCTGTGCCCATCCTAAATGTTGAGAGAATTGATATAGACAGAAATAAGGCTATCGCTATCGCTAGAGGAGAGCCTTTCAACATGGCGGGAGAGCTGGATACAATCCAAAGGCCTTACCCTGATGGAGGCATTGCTATCGAGGTCAGGGCTGGCTTCGAATTCGATGAGAATGGCAAGCTCATAGCACTAAAAGGAGACCACATGTTACAATTGTTTTACGAGGGACCCGTTGAGTATAATGGGCCCGGCTGGAGCGGTTATGATTACCCGCCGACCTTACGCACGAAGGAGGATGCGAGGAGATAGCCGAGGAGTTCCTCAAGAAGGTTGAGGAGTCCGAATGCTTCTACCCGAAGCCCCCATTGGAAGTCGTCATCACCGAGGTTTGTGCTGGCCAGTCCACCTCAATTGGGGAGACCTCGTGGGTAGATTATTGGACTGTAGTTTATGAACTCCGATATGAAAACATGCCGATTCTCGGAGCTGGTGGGTCCGTGTCGATCGGAGCCGGAGGGACCGTGGTCAGGTTCGGTGCGGGGTGGAGAAACCTGACTCCCGGGCCAGAAGTCGAGATAACCGTAACGCCTGAAGATGCCATGAAGGAGCTTCGTTCTCCTTTCATGAGCACGCCCACGAAAATGATAGTCGAAAAGATTGAACTGGGATACTGGACCAAGACAATACTTGAAAGTCAGGATCAGGCTTTGCCAGTCTACGTGTTCAGGGGGACGGCGATATTCGAGGACGGGGATGAGATGAAGTTCGCGTACCCTGTTCCAGCGACGAATTTAGATTACCCACCTCTCTATTGTTATTGAGAAGCATCGAGGAAAATGCTCCTTTTTCTGTGCTTCTCGTTTTTCATTAACTTCAGAGATTTTTTATAGTTCTCTATTATCCTGTGATCTTCAAGCCCAAGGATACGGCCAAGTCTTGCCAGGTTCCAGTAAACAAGGGGCTGTCGGGATTAATTTAGAAGATCTTAAGAAAAGATCTAATGCATTGGAAAATCTCCCCTCATGAAATTGTTTCACAGCCATGTTAAACACCTTTCTGGCTTCCAGGGAGACCAGGTAAAAATCAAAGATCTTGACATCAACTGGGTCCAAATTGGTGATGTACTCTAATCTCTCCCTATATCCCATTTGCCTGCCCAAAATATCTGAGAATAAAGATTCAAGACGGTCGACAAAATCTTTAAATTCGTCCCCTACCCCGCCAATATCCTTTCTACTCTTTATCCACAAAGAAAAAATTTTTTTATGAAATTCTATTTTAGCTAAGAAATTTAACAAACTGATTTTGTCTTTTACCTCAGATTTTTTACAAGGCCAAATTTTGTACATTCCTCGAGAAATGTCAGTGGGATATGAGGATTACAGATAGCCGTCTTGGAAATTACCTCATTTACGCAAGCAACTTTATTTTGCTTCGATTTCCTATAGGAATCGAATATCTTTTCCAACCAACTCTCTAGTGGGATTAATATGTGGGAATCATCAGTTTCAAGTTTGTTCTTTAATCTCTTTCTAAAACATGCGAAAAGTTGCTTCTCCAAATAGTCTTCAGGTTTTCTACACACAATCCTCATCCCTGGTTCATATCTGTGGGTTCTCGGCTCCTTCCTTGAAATTTTTTCAAAACCGATTTCTTCTAAAAGATTTTTCAATAGATCGAACGTAAATCCTGTTTTGTGTTGCATTCCCGGACTGTCTATCCCGTAAACCCACTGTAATGTCGTCTTTTGAGTCCCCAAATCGGCGGTGGCAAATTTTTTGAAGGTTTTTTCCAGATCAGGGGTTTCTATTGCCAAAACTCCCTTCCGGTTTTAAAACTCTGAGCCATTCACTCAGGATGTACTTGCAATGAACATAATCATTTTGTTCCAGCAATAGCTAAGGCGACGACTTCCGACTACCTATTTAGTTTTTCATCGATTTTTGGTTGTTCGCACCCCTGCGAACAAAGGCGACGAGCTCTCCACGAAAAGCATCCAGTTCGTCGTCTAAAATTCTTTGAGTCTCCTGCGGGTCCACCTCCCACGCGAGATCCAACACCCGTTTCACGGATGAGTTGCTCGGGTGCCTGTTCCTATCGTTCATCCATCCCGAGATCGTGCTTCTGGAAACCCGAAGAGCCGCGGAAACTTTCGATTTTGAGCCCATCTCCCGAATCAGCAATTCTAGTAGCTTCATCCTCCCGCGCCTGCTAATGAACTCAAAAATGCCATCGAATTTTGTTTGCGTTCGCACCCCTGCGAACTCCAACGGCATGCGCTCAAAAACAGGAGACATCCGAACGTGGAAAGCGTGGGGGCTACCCGCCAAACGCCGCTTTGGGGCGCGATGACATGCCTGTATCACGTGCTCAGCGAACCAGATTCCTTATGGGATCAACCAACAGCGTGTCGACCCTAGCGTGAAAGGCATCCGGGTTCAACGAGTACACCACTTGGTTCCTCCGATTCCGGCGCGTGCCCAACATATACCACTCCCTGAGCTTTGTCACATAGTACTCCACCATCGATTCGCTGAGCCCGCTCTGCCTGACGAGCTCCTCCTTCGTCAGCTCACTTCCCCCACGGAAGACCCCGAGCAACCTCAGCACTTGATCCGGCCGCTTGGGGGAAATTAGCTTCGCGACATCCTCCAGAGCCACTCCTCCCACCGATTCTCAAGTAGACTTAGCAATACTTAAATTTTCTTCGGAACTCCGTCGATATCATCGAAAATCCCTCTTATCCACTGGCTCTCTCCAACCGAAATTCTAAACTCAATTTAGAATGAGGCAATACACCCCCCCCAAATGGTCGAAAACTCGGAAGTATGTCGTTTTCTGCTATAAAAAAACTTCTCAGAAGGTTTCTAAAATCTTCTTAGTAGAACTTCCTTCCACTAAAGGTATAAATAATTAAACTAAAATGAGCTTTTATTCTCAAC